>CAMZHB010000037.1 GCA_947306605.1 uncultured Prevotellaceae bacterium
TTCGACGAACACCTACGGCGGCAACATCCCGCTGGACTCGGTGCAGTTCAACAAAGAACTGAAGGCGATGGTGAACACACACTACAACGTGCCGAGCATCATCATGTGGGTGCTCTACAATGAAGGGCAGGGCCCGCAGACCAGCGAAGGTACGAAGAACAGCACCTTCATCGTGCGCGGCCTGGACAAGACACGCCTCATCAACGAGGGCAGCGGGTGGAGTAACTACGGCTATGCCGACATCAAAGACACGCACCCCTATCCCTCGCAAGCCACAGCCTGCGGCGAGTACGGCGGCATCACATATGCCGTGGAAGGGCACAAGTGGAGCAACAGCCAGGTAAGCTACACCTCCGCCCCCTCGCCCGAAGCGATGGACAGCATCTACGACACCTACAGCAACATCCTGGCCATCGGCCGCGCCGAACAGGGACTCAGCGCCGCCGTGTACACGCAGATTACTGACGTGGAGGCCGAGCTGAACGGACTAATGACCTACGACCGCCTGCCCAAGAGCGACGTGAGCAATATCTACCGCAGCAACCACCTGGCCATCGAAGGCACCGGCGTGAAACCCGATTATATCCTGACCACGGCCAATGTGGAAAAACAGACGTGGAAATACACCACGACCAAGCCTGCCACCAATTGGTATACCCCCGACTTCAACGACAGCGAATGGTCGTCCGGCCTGGCCGGCTTCAAAGGCAACGGCCCCGGCAGCGCCACCTTGGGCACCTCGTGGACCACAAGCGACATCTGGATTCGCAAAACCGTGCCACTGAACCTCACCGAGGAAGAAGCAAACCAACTGGCCATGCGCATCTTCTACGACGAGGACACGGAAGTGTACCTGAACGGCGTGAAGATTTACAGTGTGACGGGCTACGTGACCGACTACAAGACCGTGGCCTTCACGGAAGAAGCCAAGGCCGCGCTGAACCGCAAGGGAGACAATGTGTTTGCCCTCCACACGCATCAGACCAGTGGCGGACAATACATCGACATGGGCCTGATCCTTGCCAAACCGGCACAACGGGCTCCCAAGGACCGCGCCATCAACGTGAACCTGAACTACTCCAACAGCCGCGAAGTGCAGATTGGCGTGGGTTACAGCACCAACCTGGACGCCACTGAGCCCGACGTGGTGCAGAACTTCACCTCGTTCCAATTTGCCGACGAAGCGCTCAACGGAGCCAACGTGGCGTTCAACAAGGAAACACTGGTCAACCCCACCGACCTGTCCTACGACATCACGGCCCTGACCAAAGACCTTGACCTCACACAACCCGTGAAACTCTTCTTCTTCGTGCGCACCATCGGCGGCGCCGAGGGCAACGGCAGCATCAACAGCTGCAACTTCACGGACTACACGGTGGACAACTCCATACCTTTCACCCTCGAAAAGGTGGACATCCTCAACGACGGACAGACCACCATGCTCAGCGTCATCGTCAGTAATGACAAGATGAACCCCGCACGCAATGTGCACATGAACGGCACGTCGCTGCTATGGGACGACCCCGCACCCTGCTCCTCTGAACTGACGGGTTACGTGGTTTACATGAACGGCAAGAAACTCACCACGCTCGGCGCCGACATCCACGCTTTTGATGTGGCCGACAATACCAGCGCCGGTTACGCCGTCGCCGCACAGTACAAGAAAGGCCTGTCATCGCTCAGCGACGAGCAGCATGTCGTTGAAATCATTCCTGACGATGCCGACAACCTGGTGCGTTACTTCGACCAGTCTGGGTTTCGCATCCCAGACGTCTTCGACAAGGGTTTAAAGCAAGCCACCATCGAGTATTGGTTGAAACCAGACACGATGAACGCAGCATTTCAACAAGTGGGCCCCGGTTGGGGCTCATTCGCCATTACTGCCACCAGTTCCAACCAAATCCGCACCGGATGGACCAACACCTCCAGCGGACGTGTTACCTCTGCAATCCAAGCCATCAAGGTTGACAAATGGAACCACATCGCCGTAGTTTTGGACGGCTACAATCTGAAACTCTACATCAACAGCAAGCTGGAAGGCAGCCTGACCGCGCCCAACAAGTCGGGACTACCCCCGATGATGAACTTCGACTTCGGCGGCGAAGGCCACTTCATGTATGGTTTTCTCGACGACGTGCGCATCTGGAAGACCGCCCGTACCGCCGAGCAGATTGCGAACGACATGGAGACCCCCGTGTTCAATCCCATTTCCGAGCCTGACCTGCTGGCCTACTACATGATGGACGAGATTGAGGAGAACGGTGTCAAGAAACTGCGCGACCACGCCGGCTTCCACCACGCCCCCTACCTCAACGACGCTGACAATGTTGCCAGCACCGACAATTCCATTCTTACTGGCAAGATGTTCAACGGCGATTTCTCACTCGTCTCCCGCAGCTACAAGCAAGGCAGCGAAGTAGTGCCCGAAGTGACGCTCACCGGTTGCACCAGTTGGAAGTGGGATGCCCCCGATGCCGGAGTGGAAGGTCTCACGGCCATCAAGCCGTCCTTCATCTTCCCCAAGTCAGGTGTCTTTGACATCATACTCACAGCTTACAACGCCAAAGGCGATTCTCTCCAGGTAAAACGTCAGGCATACATCAATCCCATTGAAGAGCCCAAAGCCAGTTTCACCCTCTCGGCCAAGGAACTGCCGGCCGGGCAGACGTTCTCTTTCATCAACACCTCCGAGAACGCCAATGCCATTTACCAATGGACCCTCACCGGTGCCAACGAACCGGCAGTGACCGGCACCAACGCCACCGCCACCTATGCCCGCACCGGTACCTATGATGTGATTCTTACCGCCACCAACGCCGCCGGCACCGCCACGGCCAAGCAGCAGGTCACCGTCACCTCCAACGGGCCCAACGTCAGCTTCGAGGTATATCCTTCCGTTGTTCTCGTCGACGCCAAGGCTTACCTGCGCGACTCCACGTCGGGATCGCCCGTCACACAATACTGGGATGTATACAACGACAAGCATCACACCATCATCAACGGTTCGTCTTCGTCATTCACCCCGAAGTACCCGGGTCTCTTCACCGTGGCCCACACGGCTGAAAACGCCGATGGCCGCAGCACCGTGACCCTCAAGGACGCCCTTCTCGTCTGCAACGGCATTTCCCTCACGGGATTCCGTTTCCAAGGCCAGAACGAGGCCCTCGTCTTCGAAAGTCCTAATCCCGAAAACTTCAAGAAGACGACCATCGACTGGTGGATGAAGCCCGACAAGAACGAGGTGACCACCTTGATGAAGTCCTCCAACGGCGCACTCAACATCACCACCAAGGCCGACGGTACCATTACCGTCAAGTTCGGCACCCGCACCGTCAATTCCTCCAAAGGCCTCATCATTCCCGGCGAATGGCACCACTACACCATCGCCTATGTCAGCGCCCGCGTCTACTTCTACCGTGACGGCGCGTCAAGCGGCAGCGGCACCGTCCTGATGACTTCTCCCGCTTGGGACGACTTCATCATCGGAGGCGACGACCCGCTCAACGCCACCATCGACGAACTGAGCCTGTGGACCGAGCGCCGCACCGCCGCGGACATCAAGGCTGAAATCAACAACCCCATCAACGACATCGAAGCCGCCAAGGAGCTAGGACTCTTCAGTTACTACAAATTTGACGAGTTCTCCAAGACCCTCACCGACGCTTCGGGACAGAACCACAGCGGCACCGTCAGTGCCACGGCCATGTCCAAAGAACTCTTCGTGCCCTCCACCGGTGTCTTCGCCCTCGACCTGAGCGAAGCAACCGTGACCGCAGAAGACGTGACCTCACAGTACCTCACCAACTACAAGACGAAGTTCCTCTATACCGACAACTTCGTCAGCGACGTACAGGTCAACCGCTTCTGCGAACTCGAGAGCGAAACCGAGACCTCCGGCTGGAAAGGCGACATCATGAGCCAGGCCGACGACCTCGGCGTCTTCGTCGACAAGAAATACGGCTACACCTTCAACGCCGCCACCAGCTGGAACGGCTTCCCCGAGGAAATCACCGACAAACAGGTGTGGCAGACCGTCACCCTGCCCGCCGGCAGTTACCGGTTCAGCATCAACTGTAACGCAGAAGCCGCCAACACCGGCCGCTGCTACCTCGTGGCCACCGAAGGCAACACCCTGTCCAACAACAGCAATCTCGACGACGCCCTCGCCTACACCACCCTCGACGACGGCACCATCCTGTTCACACTGCTCGACGAGACCACCCTCTCGCTCGGTGTGCTCTACAACCTGCCGGGATTCAGCCGGTCAGTCATCAACTCGTTCACACTGCTCAAGGAGAACTTTGAAATACTCGAAGCCGACGGACAGACCGACGGCATCAAGACCCTCCGCCCCGACACCGGCAAAGCCACACGCGTGCGCACTGCCAACGGCGGCCTCGTCATCGACGGCAACGGTCCCGTGCGCGTCTACAACGTCAGCGGACAGCTCCTTCTCAGCCGCAGCGTCAACGGGTCCACAAAGGTCAACCTGCCCAAGGGCATCTACATTGTCAACGGACAGAAAGTGGCCGTGAAGTAAACCGGGCCACACGACACCCTAATATGAAAGCGGTGCTTCCCCATTGGAGGAAGCACCGCTTTTGTCAACATTTTCGAATCCGAAAACCGGACATTTCGCAAACAGTTGGTTTTCGACGGAATTTGGAGAAAGCAAAACAAAAGCGGCGTCTCAAAGTTTTGAAACGCCGCTTCGGCGGTCCGAAGTCCCACCTTTGAACACCGAAACCGGACGCTCGTCGGGGGAAAGTCAATAAACGCAGGATTTTTCCGGAGGTCCTTCCAAAACTCCGGCACGACGTTTGGCCTTTCGCGGAGAATTCCGTAAATTTGTCTGCACAATCATCAAAAAAAAGACTCATCATGAAACAACTGCTTCTTTCGCTCCTGTGCCTGCTGGCCATGACCGTGCGGGCCGCCGACGACGTGAACGTCGTATTCATCGGCAACAGCATTACCTTTGGTGCCTGTCTGCCCGACCGGGCCACCCAGGCCCCGCCCGTCCATACGGGCAAAGCCATTGCCCAGCAGACGGGCCGCCACGTGGAGGTGCGCAACTGCGGCATCAGCGGCGCCACCACCGTCGACTTCCTGCCCGTGGCCGAACACTACTGGCCGTATGTTGTCAAAGCCGCCGACGAACTGAGCCAGATGAAAGGCCAGCTCATCTTTACCGTCATGCTCGGCACCAACGACAGCGCACAGGACGGCTGCTTCGGCGCGCCCGTGGTGAAGGAACAATACTACACCAACCTGAAGGTCATCATCGACGAACTGCTCGCACGCTACCCCAAGTCGAAGGTGGTCGTGCAATATCCCCTGTGGTACAGCGAGAGCACCTACAACGCTACACGCTACATGCGGGCCGGCCTGCTGCGCCTGCAGTCGTACCACCCCATGATTGACCGCCTGCTCGACGAATATGCCAAGCAAAAGCCCCAACGCGTGTTCCCGGGACTCAAGGAGACCTACTCCTACTTCGAAGGCCGCACCGACCTCTTCACCACCGAACAGGGCAACGCCGGACCGTTCTACCTGCATCCCAATCCGCAGGGCGCCATTGAACTGGCAAACTTCTGGGCCGCAAGCATCATGCGGATACTTTGAGATTTGAGAATTGAGAGTTGAGAGTCACATTCATCGAACGGATGGACTGGATTAAGAAAGACAACTACGGCTGGATCGACATGCTGCGCGTGGTGGCCATCTTCGCTGTGGTGTGGTCGCACGTCTGCGACGACTTCATCGCCGAGTTCAGCGCCGACCGCCACAGTTTCCTTACCGGCGTATTTCTGGAAAGCATCGGCCGCCCCTGCGTCACGTTGCTCGTCATGGTAAGCGGCTGGCTGCTGCTGCCCGTTCGCGGCGAATACAGCGTGGGCGGCTACTACAGGAAACGCATCGGCCGCATCCTCTGGCCGCTGGCCTTCTGGTCAATCGTGCTGCCGCTGGTGAGCTACGCCTACTACGTCCATGTCAATCCCGACACACGCAACCCCTTCGTCGACGTCACCGGTTACACGCCACAAACCCTCATAGCGAAACTCTACACGTGGGTGTTCAACTTCAACGTGGACACCATCCCTCTGTGGTACCTCTACATGCTCATCGGCCTCTATCTGGCCCTGCCCGTCGTGAACGGCTGGCTGCGCACGGCCACACGGCGCGACGTCCGCACAGTGCTCATCCTGTGGAGCGTGTCGCTACTCTTCCCCTACCTGCGTCTGCTGGCTCCGCTCACAGGCTTCGCCAGTTGCTCCGGACCCGACAACAACATCTGGGGGCTGTGCGACTGGAACATCTTCCACTCGCTCTACTACCTCTCGGGCTTCATGGGCTACATGCTCCTGGCCTACTACCTGAAAACATGGCCCCCGCGCTGGTCGTGGAACAAGACACTCGCCGTGGCCATTCCCATGTACCTCGCGGGCTACTGCGGCACGTCCTTCGGCTACATCTGGGTCAACTCCATGTATCCGGGCCAGTACCAATACCTCGAAATCACGTGGCTCATGTGCGGCCTCAATGTGGCCCTGCAGACGGTGGGCGTGTTCCTTGTCTTCATGAAGCTGAACGTCAAGTCGCGCCCGTGGCTGTCGCGCATGGCCGCCATGATGTTTGGCATCTACCTTTGCCACTTCCCCGTGGTGCAGATGACCTACGACCTCTACGACATCCGCACGCTCGACCCCGCCCTGCGCATCGTACTCATGGCCGTGACCACCTTCGTCCTCAGCTACGCTGTCACACGGTTGCTCTGGGCCATCCCATTCACCCGACGTTTCGTCAAATAAAAACAACAGACTATGCGAATACCTTCCAAACGCGCCCTCCTGCCCGTAGCCGCCGCCACCTGCGCAGTCACCCAACTGGCCGCCCAGACTGACAGCCGTCCCAACATCCTCTACATCATGAGCGACGACCATGCCTACCAGGCCATCAGCGCCTACGGCGACCCCGTGGGCCTGCTTGCTCCCACGCCCAACATCGACCGCATTGCCCGTCAGGGCATGCGCTTCGACCAGGCTTTTGTGGAGAATTCCCTCTCCGCGCCCTCACGCGCCTGTCTCATCACCGGGCTCTACAGCCACCAGAACGGGCAGCGCCAGTTGGCCGAAGGCATCGACACCACCAAGACCTACTTCTCCGAATTGCTGCAGCAGGCAGGCTACCAGACAGCTTTAATCGGAAAATGGCATCTGGTAAGCCAACCCACTGGTTTCGACCATTATGACATTCTGGTAGGGCAGGGCGAGTATTACAATCCTACCTTCATCCATCAGGATGGGACACGCAGCAAGGAGGAAGGATATTGCACCAACGTCATTACAGACAAGGCCATCGACTGGATTGAGCATCGCGACCAGAACAAGCCATTCATTCTCTTCGTGCACCACAAGGCATGCCATCGCGACTGGTTGCCTGAGCTGAAATACCTGCGTGAGTACGAAGACCAGACTTTCCCCCTGCCATCCAATTTCTGGGACCAGTGGGAAGGCAGGTTGGCAGCTCAACAGCAGGAGATGACGATTGCCAGTCCTCACGACATGGACATCATCTACGACACGAAGATGTATCTGCCAGGAGATTCTTCGCGTCTCAGTGGTTCCTATGTCAGTCTGGTGGAGCGGCTCGACGAGAAGCGCAAGAAGGAGTATTGGACTTTCTACGATAGCTTGTCCTGCGATTTCAAGCGTCGCCATCTTGAGGGCAAGGATTTGGTCGAGTACAAGTTCCAGCGCTATATGCGTGATTACGCTAAGGTCACCAGGAGCCTCGATGACAATGTGGGGCGCCTGATGGATTACTTGCGTCAGGCTGGCTTGCTCGACAACACGCTCTTCGTCTACACCAGCGACCAGGGTTTCTATATGGGCGAGCATGGATGGTTCGACAAGCGCTTCATGTACGAGGAAAGTCTCAACACTCCTCTCCTCATGCGCTTGCCAGAGGGGCTGAAACGGAGAGGTGTGGTGGACGAGATGGTCCAGAACATTGATTATGCCCCTACGTTCCTTGATTTGGCTGGTGCGCCTATTCCCCAGGACCTGCAGGGCGAGAGTCTGCTCCCTCTGTTGCGCGAGGAGCAGGGACCCAAGAAATGGCGCGATGCCATCTATTATCATTTCTATGAATACCCAGCAGAACACATGGTGAAGCGTCATTATGGAATCCGTACTGAGCGCTACAAACTCATCCATTTCTACAATGACATAGACGCATGGGAACTCTATGATCTGCAAACTGACCCTCAGGAGATGCACAACATCTATGGGCAGGAAGAGACGGAGAAGATTACTCGTCAGCTCATGAAACGTCTCCATAGACTCGAGAGGCAGTACGATGTGCCTTCTTTGTAGTTTTTTCTTTCGAGATTAAAGCTATTTGAATTAAATATTGTAAATTTGCAGAAAATAGCTTGGGAGAGTAACAGAAAAGGGTTCTGTTCTCTTTCCTGAGAAAAAAGGATTTAAAACCTGACTAAAAGACATTTTGTGCAAGCAAAACAATTTATAAACACTAAAAAGCATACTCCCATGAAACATTCTCTTCTGTCATTTGTTCTAGCCTTCGCAATCACGGCTGTTGCGTTGGCATCCTGTTCTGAGGTTACTCCTCCTGAACCTTACGGACCTGTTCCTACAGCCAGGCAGCTGGCTTGGCATGAGACGGAATATTATGCCTTTGTGCATTTCACCACCACTACTTTCCGCGATGTGGAGTGGGGGTATGGCGATGCAGATCCTGATGAGTTCCAACCTGCGAAATACAATCCCGCCCAGTGGGTAGAGGTCATGAAGGCTGCTGGAATGAAGGGAGTTATCCTGACCGCCAAGCATCACGATGGATTCTGCCTGTGGCCCAGCAAGCTCACAGACTACAGTGTGGCTCACAGTTCATGGAAAGACGGCAAGGGCGATGTGGTGGGTGACCTGGCCAAAGAAGCCCAGCGCGTAGGTCTGAAGTTTGGAGTCTATCTCTCACCTTGGGACCGTCATGATTTGCGTTATGGCACGCCTGATTACATCGACTATTACAGAGGTCAGCTGCGCGAGTTGCTTACCCAGTATGGCCCTATCTTCGAGGTTTGGGAAGATGGAGCAAACGGTGGGGACGGTTACTATGGTGGCCTGTGCGAGAAGCGTCAGATTCAGCCTGGCTATTACGATTGGGGAAACACCTCTGCACTCATCCGCGAATTGCAGCCTGACTGCATCATCTGGGGGAATGGACCTGATGCGCGATGGTGTGGCAACGAGAGTGGTTGGATGAAGGAGCCCAACTGGGCTGTGGCTGACGTCGAGGGCGAAGCGATGTGGCATCCTGCTGAAGTGGATGTGAGCATCCGTCCAGGCTGGTTCTACCACGCTTCTGAGGATGACAAGGTGAAGAGCCTGGATCATCTGATGAAGATTTATTATGAGTCGGTAGGGCGTGGCGCGAACCTTATCCTGAACATTCCGCCCAACAAAGAGGGCCTCATTCATCCTGTTGATTCAGCACGTCTTGTGGAATTTGGACAGGCGCTGGAACGTGAGTTCAGCCAACCGCTCAGCAAGTCTGGCGTAAAGAAGTTCGAGGCTACAAACGAGCGTGGCGGAAGCCGCAAGTTTGGTGCCCGTCGAGTGATGGATGGCGATAAAGTGACCTATTGGGCCACGGATGACAGCATCCAGCAGGCTTCGATGACGATGATCCTGAAGAAGCCTGAGCGCCTCTATGCCATGCGGCTCAGGGAGCCGATACAATTGGGACAAAGGATAGAGTCATTCAGCGTTGAAGCTCTCAATGGTTCTGATGAATGGCAGACTGTGGCTGAGGGTACGACCATCGGACCGCAACACCTCATGCGACTGCCGGATATGGAGGCTTCAGCTCTTCGTGTGACTGTACAGAGCAGCAAAGCCTGCCC
>CAMZHB010000038.1 GCA_947306605.1 uncultured Prevotellaceae bacterium
GGGCCTGGGGCAACAGTGTCCACAATGAACCGCCGGGCCTTAGACTCTGACCTACCTTCTTTCCATCCAAGTAGGCATAGGCATAGCAGTCTTTTACGACAAAGACAACGCGATGCCACTTGCCTTCTTCCATGACGCCGTGGTAGCCCAGGTCGAAGTTGTTCAGACCAATGCTGTTGCCTTTCATGAAGAAACTACCGTCGGTGGTGTTGCGCGGGTTCGTCTGGAAGAGGGCGTGGTAGCCGGTCAGATCGCCGGGCTTTATGTCCATCATGATGGTGTAGTCCTTCATTTCGGGAATTTCCTGATTGGTTGAGAGCATGAGGTATGCCTCGACAGGCATGGTGACAGCACCGTTGCCTTCCAGAGGTCCTTCAGTGGGTATGATGCCGGCTTCTTCCGGATCGTCTGTGGTGGCAGGACCGTCTTCCGTCTTAAAGGCGGCCTGTATCGTGGCAATGCCCGTACCGGCCATCAGGTCGGAGGTGTCGTCGAAAGTCCACCAGCCTAAGCTTTCGGGTACATCGGCTCCCATCAGAACCTGGAATACGTTCACGGCTTCGGGCGAGAAGTAATCTGAGTAGACGCCAATGACGTCTTCGCGGCGACCGGGCTCGTCCATGTCTTTAGCACGGAACTTGTAAGCCTTTTCGCCCTCGACAAATTCATCGTCAACCGCTTCAATCCATTCGGGCAGTTCGAAATAAACAGGAACATTCGACTTGACCGATATGGTGAATTCGTTTTCATTAATCAGACGGACAGACTGAGTCTGAACCACGAAGTATTCGTCGGCATCCTTATAGACGTCGCCGAGTCTCTTGGCCTGGGCGTCGGAAAGGGGCAGGTCCCAGAAACGAATTTCAGCCACGTCGAGTGGACCTTCTTCGTCGCCGTTGCTATCGTCGGCAAAGAGCAATGCTTCCTTGTTGATAGGCCATCTGCCGTTGGCGTTGCTGGCCTCGGCCAGCTTTTCACCGTCGAGATAGAGAATGGCGCGGCCGTCCTTGACAACAAACAGCAGACGATACCACTGGTCCAGTTGCAAGGTGCCATGATATCCTATGGCACCACCAAGGCCTATTTGATTGCCCTTGATGAAGAGACCACCGTCTTCCTGGTTAGTAATGTCATTTTGGAAGAGAGCCTTGTAGCCGTTCAGGTCGGCGGGCTTGATGTCAAACATAATGGTATAGTCGGAAAGCACCTCAGTGCTTGCATTGGTCGTAAGCCACAGGTAAGCGTTCTTAGGAACGAAGATGGCTCCGTTGGACTCGGTCGGACCGCCTTCTTCGGAGGCTTTAAGCCCGGTAATATCCAAATTCTGCCTTTTCTGAGGACCTTCGCTTGTGTTGAATGCTCCTTCCAAGACAGCAGTACCTTCTCCCTCCAGTAGGTTGGACGGGTTGTCGAAGGTCCAGACACCCAGTGCCTCGGGAATGTCGTTGCCCGAGAAGATTTGGGTAACCGGAATCTCTTGGTCTTCCAGACCGTCGCTCTTCACGGTAATGGTACCTTCGCGGCGTCCGCTAGCATCCATAGCCTTGGCACGGAAGGTGTAAGCCTTCTCTCCGGCAAAGGGTGTGGCGTCAACAGCTTCGATCCAGTCGGGAAGGTCGAACGTGAAGGATGTGTTGGCGTCAATCTTGATGGAGAAATTCAGTCCATCTGAAACCTTGACAGCCGAAGTCTTCACGGTGACGTAGGGGTTTTGATTGTCGTTGATAGGATCCAAACCGGAGAGGCTTCTTATTTGATTCTCCGAGAGTCCTCTTTCCCAATAGGCGACTTCGGCCACTTCCGTGTCCACCATTTCGCCGTCATTGTCGCAGAAGAGGTAGAATCCCCACGGGTCTAATTCCCAACGCAGTTCACCGCCACAGTTAATCAGATTTTCTCCGTCCACATAAACGGCAATTTTTCCGCCACGGTTCACCATAACCACGCGGTACCATGTATCGTTTTTGATTTCACCGAAGTATCCTCCCATGGCATTCATACCAATCTTGTTGTTGCCGTAGAACAGGTCGCCGTCGTTGTTGTTGTTGACATTTGTCTGAAGCAGTCCGTTGAATGCATTGGCGTCAGCCACCTTGATGTCCATCATGATGGTGTAGTTCTGCGTTGCTTCTTTGTTGACACGCACAGCTTTCAGGGCCGACAACTTGGGAACCAAGATGGCTTTGTTGTCGGCCGTCGGACCATCAATGGATGTGATGTTTGCCTCTGTCAGACTTTCAGCCGTTGATATGGAATTGTTGCCAACAAGGCAGGGAACCAAGGACATGTCGCCCCTCTCCACTTTCAGGAGGTCGTTCTTGTCTTCAAATTTCCACTGGCCGTCAGCTTCGGGAATTTTGCCTTCCTCTATCGTGGGAGCCTTGAAGGTTGCGGTAAGCGGTGCCGATGCATTATCGTAGGAGTCAAAGGCTACGACCTCCACGTTATAGGTGGCGTTCGAAGTGAGGTTCTGAATGGTATAGCTCAGTGATTTGGGCTGATCGGTGTTCAGGTAGAACTGTGAGAAGATGTATTTCTCGGCGACTACCAGTCCGTCCTTGCTGACGCGGACACGATAGCGGAAAACGCAGTCGTTGTCAGTAGCCTGCGGGAAGGTGGCTATGGCGTCGAAATCCGTAACGTCCATCGTGATGGTAGCGCTCTTTGTGAATACCGGGGCGGGCAGACCGTCGCGGAGAGACACGTTGTTGGGGTTGTCGTTGGCATCGCGGATGTCGGCATATTCAAACTTCGAGCCGTCGAAGGGAGCCTTGAGCACCCAGTGCTTTTCGGCACCGATTTCCAAGTTGCGGTAGGTGTCGTAACGGCAGATGTCGATATCGCCGTTCTCCAATTCGCTTACTATCATGCCTTCGGTCACATAGGCATAGCCTTCGGGGTGAATGCCGGCGCCGACGGCTCCGGGGTTAATTTCGGAGTAGGTCGTGCTTGCCGTGTTGATCACGGTGAAGTAGTTCTGATGTTCCGATTCGGGGTTGGCACCCTGGTGGATGCTGCGCGGGTCACCCAGGGGATAGTGGCTGTGTCCTGCGAACACAACGGCTTGGGGATACTTGTTCAGCACGGGGTTGAGGACGCTCATTGACCACGTGCTTCCCGTCTCATACTCTGACCATGAACCGTAGACCGACCAACGGGGCGGGACATGGGTGAACACGAAGATAGGCTTGCCGGGGCATTCGTTGCTGGCCTGAGCCAACCATGCGTCCAGTTGGTTTACCACATCTTCGGGATAGGCGGCTTTGCCTGTTGCACTGCTGCTCACGTCATTGCTGCCGCCGGCGCTCATGCTGATGGTGATGAAGGGATAGCCCTTGATGACACGATAGGAATGGAAAGGATAGGGCTGTCCGCCATTAAAAGACTTCAACCCTTCCTGATAGTTTGACTTTCCGTTTTCATCGGAAAAGTCGTGGTTTCCCATCATGAAGAGGAACGTTCCCACGGGATTCGTGAAGTTTGCCTTGTCTGAAAAGACACTTGCGAGCATCTCGTATTGAGATGCAGCTCCGGCGTCGGCCAGGTCGCCTACCACGGCCAAGGCGTCGAGGGCCTTGTGCGAGGTCAGGTTTTTCAGGGCCTTTGGCACTTTTACCATGGCTCCTTCGCCTACATGGTTGTCAAAGTGGACGTCTGAGATGACACCGAACGAAAGCCGTTCGTTGTTCTGAGCCCACACACTCATTCCGGCCATATAAATCAGCATGGTCAGAAACATGGAAGTAAGTTTCTGTTTCATTTCACTTATAATTAGTTTATTGTTGTTTTTTGACCTGTTGTCTTTAATTTACCTAATAATATAGATAGGTGCAAAAATACAGATAAGCGTGTAAAAAACCAAATAAATTCAGTTTTTTACATAAAAATTTTTGATAAAGTCAAAGGGAAACTATGTAAACCTAAGGTGTGTGTGGCGGTTTCTGCGAATCAGGCAGTGATGACGAGCCACGTCATGTAAGCCAGGAAAACGGCCAGCAGTGTACCGCCTTCCCAACGTTCCACGCGCAGTTTCGTGTAGGAGAACAGCCAAAGCAGCAGGATGCTGCCCAGCAGCACGGCCATGTCTATCCATGTGATGCCGCCGAGGTCCATAGGGCACACCGTTCCCGTGAGTCCGAGAATCAGCAGGATGTTGAACACGTTGGAACCTATGGCGTTGCCTATGGCCAGTGCGCTTTCGCCCTTACGGGCTGCCACAACGCTGGTGGCCAGTTCCGGCAGACTGGTGCCGCAGGCAACGATGGTCAGGCCCACCACGGCGTCGCTCACGCCCAGTTCGCGGGCCACGTCGGAAGCATAGGTCACGAAGATGTCGCTGCCGACAATGAGGCATGCCAGCCCCAGGAGAATGAGTCCGATGCTTTTCCAGACACCGTGAAGTTCCGGCTCGCTTTCCTGGCTTCCGGTGTTTGCCGCCTCTTTGTGCCCCTGCCGGGCGAGCCGCAGGGTGTAGGTCATGAAACCGGCGAATCCGGCGAGCAGCACGATGGCGTCGATGCGGCTGAGCCGGCCGTCAGAGAGCGTCAACACGGCCAGTGCCACCGATGCTGTCACGGCAAACGGGATGTCTTTCTTCACCGTTCCGCGTCCGATGGCAATGGGGGCTACGAGTGCGGCGCAGCCCACAATGGCCAGTGTGTTGAAGATGTTGCTTCCCACAATGTTGCCCACAGCCATGCCCGGCGCACCTTTCAAGGCCGAAGCCAGGCTGACGCAGAGTTCGGGGGCGCTGGTGCCCATGGCAACCACGGTGAGGCCGATGACGATGGGGGGCACGTGCATGCGGCGGGCCAGGGCGCTGGCGCCGTCGGTGAACTTGTCGGCGCCCCACAGCACCAGAGCGATGCCTATGATGATGAAAAGAAAGTCGAGAATCATGACAATGGCTGCAAAATTTCCGCGAAGGTACGAAAAAATGCCGAAACGTCACAGGTTCGCCGGCGCTATTCACATTTTTAACACCCATTTGTTAATTTCCGGCCGTCGGGGCCGCATTTCGGTTTTTTGACATCGGACTTCGGACCGCAGAAGCGGCGTTTCGGAAATTTGAAGCGCCGCCTTGTCTTGGTTGTTCTCGGCGTGCTTGTGAATCAGTGAGTTGCGAAGGCCGGTCTTAGTTGTCAAAACCGCAACTTCAGGGGCGTGGGGAGTTGTCGGTCCGGTAACTTCGCGTGGCGGCGGAATAAAAAAGGGACGACAGTTGCTGACGGGTGGCGAAAAAATGGTAACTTTGGACTTTGAAACATTTGGAACAACTCAAAACTACCTGTCGAATGAAGAAAATACTCTTATCCCTGGCGGTTGCGGCCCTGTCGTTGTCGGCTTCGCCGGCTGCCACCCGCTGGCAGATGCAGGGCGACGGCAGCATTGCCTGGATGCCCAAGGAAGACGTGCCCCACGACGACCACATCGAAATGAGCGGCAAGCGCGTGAGCGTGGTGTTGCGCTACGGCGTGGACGAGAAAGGCGCTTTCCACGTGAACCAAAGCATGGTGTGGCCCATGTTGCGCACCATCCCCAACAATACACACGCTTCGTTGATGCGGCGTTTCCAGTGGAACGCCCTCGAGGACGTGCAGGTGAACGGCCGCCCGATGAGCAACGAGCGGGTCAGGAAAATCACGCTTGACGGCACGCTGCGCACGGAGAGCCAGATGTGGGGCGGGGGACAGTGGCTCACCGTCGTGCGCCAGTACTTCCCCTCGACGGAACAGCCGGCTCTGGTGGAGCGCTTCGCCATCGTAAACACGGGACAGAAGGCGGTCAGCGTGGAAAGTGACTATAAGAACGACTTCCTCATGACCGACGCGGCCAAAGGTGTGGACGGCAGTTACACCATTGTGCGCCACATCAAAGGGGAAGGCCGCTTGCTCAACCCGGGCGACACACTGTGGATGAACGCTTACATCATGGCTTACAGACAATCGGAAGACGTGGCCAACCTTGACTACGACAAGGAACTGCAGGCACGCTACGACCTGGTGGCCGCGTTGCAGAAAAATCTGGTGCTGGAGACTCCCGACGAAGTGATAAACCGCATGTTCGCCTTTGCCAAGGTGCGCGCCTCGGAGAGCATCTACGAAACCAAGCAAGGCCCGGTGCACGGTCCCGGCGGCGAGAGCTATTATGCCGCCATCTGGGCCAACGACCAGGCCGAATACGTCAATCCGTTTTTCCCCTTCGAGGGATATGCCTACGGCAACGCCGCCTCGCTGAACAGCTACGAATGGTTCGCCCGCTATATGAACGATGAGTGGAAGCCCATCCCCAGCAGTATCATCGCCGAAGGCACGGACATCTGGAACGGTGCCGGCGACCGCGGTGACGCCGCCATGATAGCCCACGGCGCCAGCCGCTACGTGCTGGCTCGCGGCGACAGGGCCGAGGCTCACCGGCTGTGGCCGCTCATCACGTGGTGCCTGGAGTATTGCAACAAAAAACTGATGCCCGAAGGCGTGGTGGCCAGCAACAGCGATGAACTGGAAGGCCGTTTCCCCAGTGGAAAAGCCAACCTCTGAACGACGACGCTCTATTACGACGGTCTCATCTCGGCCGCTTACTTGTGTAAGGAACTGGGCGAACCGGCCGTGGTGGCCAAGCGCTACCTGCAGCAGGCAGACGACCTCAGAAAAGCCATGGACAGGTACTTTGCCCGCACCATGGACGGCTTCGACACCTACCAGTACTACGAGGGTAACGACAAACTGCGCTCGTGGATTTGCATCCCCCTGTGCATGGGCATCACCGAACGCGCCAAGGGTACCATCGACGCCCTGTTCTCCCCGCAACTCTGGACGAAGGACGGCCTGCTGACCCAGGCGGGTGACAAGACTTTCTGGGACCGCTCCACACTGTATGCCCTGCGCGGTGTCTATGCGGCCGGCTACCCCGACAAGGCCGACGAGTACATGCACTACTATTCCGAAACACGTCTGTTGGGTGACCATGTGCCCTATGCCATCGAAGCGTGGCCCGAAGGCAGCCAGCGTCACCTGAGTGCTGAGAGCGGACTCTATGCCCGCATCGTCACGGAAGGACTTTTCGGTATCCGTCCCATTGGTTTCCGCTCCTTCATGCTGAAACCCGAAATGCCGGCCAAGTGGACGACGATGGCCCTGCGTCATGTGCGTGCTTTCGGTGGCGATTTCGACATCGAGGTGGTGCGCAAGGGAGGAAAACTTGACATTACCGTGAAACAAGGCGCCCGGGTAAAGCGCTATACGGCCAAGCAAGGACAAAATGTGGAGGTAAAGTTGTAAGATGAAGATGATGAAACGCTTGATTCTTTCTATTACGTTTTGTGTGCTGACATTGGCTCTAACAGCACAGATATTGACGTTCCAAAATCCTATTGTCAACCGGGACGGTCCCGATCCGAGCGTGATGCGCGACAAGGACGGCACGTTCTACATGTTCACCACAGGCAACCGCATTTTCCGTTCCCCGAACATGGTGGAGTGGACTTATGTGGGCGAATGCTTCACGCCTGAAGGCCGTCCGACGTTCGTGCCCGGTGTGAAAAGGCTGTGGGCGCCCGACATCAACCGCATCGGCAAGAAGTACGTGCTTTATTATGCTATGTCGAAGTGGGGCGGTGAGGACAGTTGTGGCGTGGGTGTTGCCTACGCCGACTGCATCGAAGGTCCGTTCACTTGCATCAACGGCACGGGCAAACTGTTCCGCAGCTTCGAGATAGGTGTGCGCAACAGCATCGACCCCTTCTACATCAAGGACCGCGGCAAGCATTGGCTTGTGTGGGGCAGTTTCCACGGCATCTATGCCATTGAACTGACCAAGGACGGCTTGGCCGTGAAGCCCGGAGCCGAGAAGGTGAAGATAGCCGGTTCGGCCTACGAGGGAGCTTACATTTATAAGCGGAAAGGCTATTACTATTTCTTCGGTTCCACTGGCACGTGCTGTGACGGGGCGCTGAGCACCTACCGCACCTGCGTGGCGCGGTCGAAGCATCTGCTCGGCCCCTATGTGGACAAGGAAGGCCGCGCCTTGCTGGAGAATCATCACGAGGTTATTCTCCATGGCAGTGCGCGTTGGGCCGGTACGGGCCATAATGGCGAGATTATTGTGGACGACGCCGGCCAGACGTGGTTGCCTTACCATGCCTACGACAAACTTGAGCCGGAGGTGGGCCGCAAAGTCTTGCTCGACCTGATACAGTGGGATGACGACGGCTGGCCTTTCATTGAATACGACAAGCCGGCAACGGTCAGTCCGCGTCCGGTGGTGAAGTAAACAGTTTAGTGGGTGATACCGTCAGTCGGGCGGCTTGCATTCCGTTGGAAGGAGTGCAAGCCGCCCGTTTTCGTGAGCCCAGTTGCCTGTTCAGGAAATGTGCTTGATGGAATTGCGCAACACGATGCTCGGTGTCATGCAGATGTTGGCCTGCAGGTCTTCCTTTTTGGCTATGGCCTGCAGCAGGAGGCTCATGGCCGTTTCGGCAATGTCGGTGATGGGCTGCTTGACGCGGGTGACGGGGGGGTTGAGGTAATCCAGATAGGTGTTGTCGTCGAACGAAATGACCGAGATGTCTTCGGGGATATTCAGCTTATGCTCGTTGAGCGCTTTGAGAACGCCGAGCAGTATGGTGCTGCTCAGTGCAAAGATGGCCGTGGGCGGCTGTTTGGTGCCGAGGGCCAGTTGGGTTTCGATGTATCCGTTCTGCACGGAGAAGTCGTTGCCCGCAATGCCCAGTTTGCAGGTGCGGCCGCTCTGCGCAATGGCGTCTTGACAGCCCCGCACCCGTTCGTTGGAGGTGACAGACACATCGGGTCCTTTGATGCAGAGCACGTTGGTGTGTCCCGACTCGAGGAGCAGCCGCATGGCCTGGAAGCCTCCGTCGTAGTTGTCGGTCGACACATAGGGGATGTCGGCCTCGGGAAAATAACGGTCTATGAGAATGAGCGGCACCTGTTGGGCCATCTTGCCGATGTACTCGGGGTCGTCGCCGCAGGGCACCACAATGATACCGTCCACGCTGCGCGACACCATGGTGTTCAGGGACTGGCGTTCGGCCTCGGGGTTTTCCATGGTGTCGATGATGGTGACGATGTAGCCCGCCTCACGGGCATGGGTGATGACCGTGCTGGCCAGATTGGCAAAGAAGGGATTGCTGATGTAGGGCACCACCAGACCGATGGTCTTGCTCACCTTGTTGCGCAACATTTGCGCCACGCTGTTCAGCTGATAATTCAGGTCCTTGCTCACTTGCATGATTTTCTCCACGGTCTGCTTGCTGATGCGCGCCGTGGCGGCTTTGCCGTTGAGCACCCTCGACACCGTCGTTTTCGAATAACCGGTGATGCGGGCGATGTCGTCCAATGTCTGTTTCTCCATAGGCGTTGAAAAGTGAATTCCAAAATTACGAATAAAACTGAAAGTGCGCAACAATTTGCGCTCGTTTTTATGTTTTTCATTTTCCATTCTTCATTCTTCATTCTTCATTCTTCATGGTTTTCAATAAACGTTCACTTTTTTGGCATTTTCCATCCGGAGACCAGATTCCGGCGTCCAAAAGTCGGACTCCGGGCCGCAGAAACGGCGCTTCGAAATTTTGAAGCGCCGCTTCTGGTTTGGCATATCTGGCGTCCGATGAAAATCGGCGTTACACTCTCCTCCGTGTCTCCGGGTGGCCTCTGGCTGCCGTCGGCCGGGGCGTTTAGACGGGCTGTTCTATTAAAAATATGTAAATCTGTGCGGATTGCTTGCTCATTTCAATAAGAGTTACTAACTTTGCGCAAACGATTGCGCTGAATAAAAATTTTAAAGAAATATGAGAAAGAATGCGACTATGCGAGGCCTGAGAGCCTTGTTGACTGGTGTTTTGTTTTTCACCATGTTAAGCCCCGCACTGATGGCCCAGGACGGCGGTACTGT
>CAMZHB010000039.1 GCA_947306605.1 uncultured Prevotellaceae bacterium
GCCGTAATTTTGCCTTTGAAGATTATGTCATATAACATCCGCCACGGTGAAGGTATGGACAAGGTGTTTGACCTCGACCGCACTGCCGCCGTCATCAGCAAGCACGCCCCCGACATCATCGGTCTTCAGGAAGTGGACAGTTTTGTCTCCCGCTCCAACAGAATCAATGAGATGGGATACTTAGCAACAAAAACAAGCATGCATGGCACATTTGGTCCTGCAATCCCCCTGACTGGCGGCAAGTATGGCGTAGGAATCCTCAGTAAAGAACGGCCGCTCAGTGTAAATAACATACCTTTGCCTGGCAAAGAAAAACGCACATTGTTGGTCTGCGAGTTCGAGTACTATGTCTTCGCCTGCACCCATCTCGACCTCAACGACAGTTGCCGTAAGGCTTCCATTCCCATCATCGTGGAAGAAGCCAAGCGATGGACCACCAAGCCGTTCTACATCTGCGGCGACTGGAACGACACACCCTCATCGCAGACCATCGCGCAGATAAAGCGCAATTTCACTCTGCTCAACCGTACAACTAACACGTCACAGTTCAAGTGCTACACCTATCCGGCCGACGTGCCCACCAAATGTATCGACTACATTGCCAAATACGGCAAGTCAAGCGTTCCCAAAACGCGCGAAGTCATTGACGAGCCCCAGGCCTCCGACCACCGTCCCATCATGGTAGAGATAGAGCTTGACATCACGCCCGAAGGCATCAACACGCCGTTCGTCGAACACGACGCAGCCGACCAGGACATTTATTCCCTTGACGGCCGCCGCGTGAACCAACCCCAGGCCAAGGGCATTTACATTGTGGGCAAGAAAAAGAAATACATCGTCAAATAAGCCACTCCCGCACCCATGTATCCGGTCATCACAGGTGTTGTCATCGTCGCCTATTTCCTCGTTCTCCTTCTTGTATCCCACCTCACCGGCCGCGAACGCTCCAACGACGCGTTCTTCCGTGCCGGACGCCGTTCGCCGTGGTTTCTCGTAGCCTTCGGCATGATTGGCGCCAGCGTGTCGGGCGTGTCGTTCGTCAGTGTGCCCGGCTATGTCGGAGCCACCCAGATGACCTACCTGCAGATGTGCATCGGCTTTTTCTTCGGTTATCTGGTCATTGCCTTCCTGCTCCTGCCGCTTTACTACCGCCATGGCCTCACCACCATCTACACCTACCTCGAAACACGTTTCGGACGCGCCAGCCACAAGACCGGCACGTCTTTCTTTTTACTCAGCAAGCTCACGGGAGCCTGTGCCCGTTTCTTCCTCGTGTGTCTCATCCTGCAGCAGTTCGTGTTCGACAGCCTCGGCATTCCTTTCGTCGCCACCATCCTCATCATGCTCCTGCTCGTTTGGCTCTACACCCGCGGTTCCGGCATCCGCACCCTGGTCTATACCGACACGCTCCAAACGCTCTGCATGCTCAGCGCCCTGGTGGTCACCATCATCATCATTGCCGACAAGATGGGCCTCGACTTCCGCGGCGTTTGCCAGACCGTCTCCGAGAGCGACTATGGGCGCATCTTTGTGTTCGACGACTGGGCTTCCAAGCAGAACTTCTGGAAACAATTCTTCAGCGGAGTCTTCGTCGCCATCGTCATGACCGGCCTCGACCAGGACATGATGCAGAAGAACCTAACTTGCAAGAACATCCGCGATGCACAGAAGGACTTGTGCACCTACGGCATCTGCTTCATCCCCGTCAACCTGCTCTTCCTTGTGCTCGGCGTGTTGCTCTACACCTTCGCCGCACAGCAAGGCGTTTCCCTGCCGGCCCAAAGCGACACGCTGTTCCCCTTGCTTGTACAGCAGGGCTGGTTCGGCATGACCGTCACCGTACTTTTCATCCTTGGCATCACAGCCGCCGCCTTCTCCAGCGTCGATTCCGCCCTCACAGCCCTCACCACCAGCGTATGCATCGACCTGCTCGATATTGAAGGGAAGCCCTCGCCCCGCTTCTCGGCCGAACAGCGCCGCCGCATGGTACACGTCCTCGTGGTTGCCGTGTTCGTCATCTTCACCCTCATCTTCAAAGCCCTCAACAGCACGAGTGTCATCGACGCCATCTACATCATGGCCTCCTACACCTACGGTCCGCTGCTCGGTCTCTTCGCCTTCGGCATGTTCACCCGCCGTGTCCCCCGCGACCGCTGGATTCCTCTCGTGGCCATAGCCTCACCGCTACTCTGCTACGCCCTCAACGAAACCGTAGCTAGCGCCACCGGCTACCGTTTCGGTTACGAACTGCTCATGCTCAACGGTCTGCTGACATTCGCCGGACTCTGGGCCCTGTCGCTCGGACATTCAAAATAACGGGGTCCCGCTTCGGGACGCAAAAGCGGCGTCTCGAAAATTACAAGTCGGACTTCAAAAATCAGAAACGCCGCTTCAAAATTTTGAAGCGGCGTTTCGTTCTACCTGGATGCATTCTTGTATTCCTCGAACCAGTGGTAACAGGGCCAAGGGCACGCCTCCGGGTCGGTGAGGAACGTGTGATTGCCGTCCTGCGGCGCCTCGTCCTTGAAACGCGCCAGCAACTCGGGGCTGGTAAAGAGCAGCCAGCCCATATTGCCGCACTCGTCGGCCAGTTTGCGGAAATTGGCTCCGAAACCCTTGCCTCCGGCCACGCCCGTGTCCGACTTACCCCACGAACTGCGGTACTTGCTCGGCGCCCAGTCCATCTCCGTGACTATCATCGGCGCCACACGGCTGAGCGGCATAATCTGTTCGTCCCATCCTTGCTTGAAACCGGTGTAGTTCACCACCACGTCGCCCTCGCCGTGGCCACCGTTGTACCAGCCGGGGTAACAGTGGACGGCGTAACCGATGTTCTTGCCCTTCACAGGGTATTTCACGAAGTCGGCATAGTGCGACTGCCAGCCCAGACCCGGGATGAGCAGGATGTTGCGGCAGTGGCGGCGCATCTTCTTCACAATGGGTTGCAGATAAGCCGTCAGCTCCTTCGTCCCCGCCCGTCTGCCGTCGGCACCGAGAATGTTGACGGGTTCATTGGCCAGTTCAAACATCACGCCGGCGTTGTTGCGCAGCCTGGGGTGGCGGCTCACGTAGTCCCACACCTGCATGAGGTACTTCTGATAGTCGTCGCCCACCCGGATGTTCATGGGGCACACGCCCGGCGGACGCATGATGACGTACAGGCCCTTGCCAATGGCATATTCGGCCATGGGGACGAAGACCTCGTCAAGGTACTTCTTGAAACGCTCCATGGAGAACGCCGAGATATCGTTCTCACCCTTCGTGTGACGGCCCGGAATGTTGCTCCAATAAGGATCCATGTGCAGGCGCACGAAGTCCATCTTCCATCCGGCGGCCAAAATGTCGTCGATGAGACCCTGGTTGTACGCCAGGCAGGCTTTCACGTCGTAATTGGTCCACTTCGTGCCCCGCTCGTTGAACCACGGGCTATAAGTCTGGGCAAAGCCATGCAGGTTGACCACCCGGCCGTCGGGATCTTTGAAGTAACGGCCATCCACATGGAGCGGCACAACCTGGGCCAGCGCGGACACCGCAAGGAACAATCCCAAAACTCCGGCAAAAACTGTTTTTTTCATGTCGATTATTTAGTAATGGTTATTCGAAACTCACGTAGGGAGTCAGCCGTTCCAAGTCAACCGGCGTGAACGCTTCGCTCAGGCTCAATTCCTGCAACGTTTGCAAATAGCCTTGGCATTCCCGGTAGTTCACGATGGCTTTCACCTGTTCGTAATTGAGGTACGGATGCCGCAGCAATTCGCGGAAAGGCGCGCGGTTCAGTTGCAAAGGACGTACCTCGGCCGCTCCAATCCGAAACCACATCGCCACACTGTCGGGCAGATTCTTTATTTCCCGCAACTGGGCCGTGCTGACAAATCCTCCGAGCAATTCGCGATACCGCACAATGCGGTGCGCGAAGTATGGCCCTACGCCCGGCACCCGCAGCAGTGCCGCCGAGTCCGCCGTGTTGAGGTCGAGCCGTTCGCCACGCCTCAGTTTATAGGAAGGGTATGGCGTGAACGGATTATGGGCACTTTGGGAATTATGAGAACTTCGGGAATTATGAAAGCTCTGGGAATTATAATGGGGCGGGCGGACGCTGTGGGCAGTCCGGTCCGTGGCCACTTGGATGTAAGACCGCAGCCGCCGGTAATCAGCCGAGTCCATGCCGTAGATGCGCGCCAAGTCTTCGGCCCGGCGAAAGCGCCCGCCAGCTGCACGGTAGTGACAGATGCGTCCGGCTATCCTAGGCGTCAGACCCAAACGGACAAACGTGGCCGAGTCGGCCGTATTGGGATCAAAGGGGAATAGTTCGATATCTGCCTTGGCCGTTTCTTCCGTCTGCAACGGCTCGGGCGTCGTCAAGGGATGCTCCTTGCGCCACAGCCACGCACCGGCCGTCACCAACACCACGACGACCGTCAGTACCAGCAGGGCACGGCGTTGCGACGGGGTAAGGTAAGAAGCACGGGCCATGAAGCGACATCAGACAATGTGGAACATGCCCATACCGCTGAGGAAGATAAGCAGAATGGCAAAAGGCACGAAGAAACGCAGCAGCACCGACACGAAACGGCTGCTCCGGCAGGACACTGTGCCGCCGTTGGTCAGTTCGTCGTGCAGAATGCGGCGGTCGAGCACCCACCCCACGAACAGGGCGATGAGGAAACCGCCCAGAGGCAGCATGATTTGTCCTGAAACAAAATCAAAGAGGTCGAACAGGTTGCGTCCGGCTATTTTGAAACTGGCCAAGGGCCCCATGGAGAGCGAACAGAACGCTCCGACAGACAGGCACACCGCCGTCACCACCGTTGTGGCCTTGGCGCGCGACATCCTGAAGTTCTCCGTCAGATAGGCCGTCGGCACCTCATGCAGCGAAATGACCGACGTCAGTGTGGCGATGACCAGCAGGAAATAAAACAGCACTGACACCACGTAGCCCAGCAGCGGCATTCCGCCGAAGGCCTGTTGGAACACGTTGGGCAAGGCTATGAACACCAGTGAAGCGCCCTCGTTGGGCAGGATGTTCGTGGAGAACACGGCAGGGAAGATGATGATGCCCGCCATGACGGCCACGAAGGAATCGATGACGCCCACCTTGAAGGCCGTGCCCACCAGGCGCGTGTCTTTGCTGAAATAACTGGCATAGGTGCACACGCAGCCCATGGCCAGGCTCAGCGAATAGAAGGCCTGCCCCATGGCGTCGAGCACCGTCTGGAACGTGATTTTCGTAAAGTCCGGACGGAACAGGAACGTTAGTCCGGCCTTGGCCCCGGGCGTGAACAGCGAACTGACGGCCAACACCAGCAGTATGACGAAGAGCAGCGGCATCAGCACTTTCGACACGCGCTCAATGCCTTGCTTCACACCGCGCACAATGACGAAATGCGATATCAGCACCAGCACGCACGTATAAACAATGGGGAGGTAAGGATTGGTGACGAACGACTCGAAGTGGCCCTTGTAGTCGGGCACGTCGCCCCCGAGAATGCCGAAACGGTTGAGCGATGCGTCCACCAGATAGTCGAGCGCCCAGCCCGACACCACCACGTAGTAGCACATGATGAACCATCCCGTGAACACACCGAGCTGCCCCACACGGCTCCACAGCCAGTGACGCGACAACTTCTTGTAAGCCTGAGCCGTATTGGTGTGTGCCCGGCGGCCCACCGTAAACTCGGCGGCCATCAGCGGCAAACCGAGCACCAGTACGCACGCCACGTAAATAAGCATGAATGCGGCACCGCCGTTGTTGCCCGTCGTTACGGGAAAACGCCAGATGTTGCCCAGGCCCACGGCCGAACCGGCCGTGGCCAGCACCAGTCCCACTTTCGTCGCAAAGTCAGCGCGCTCAGAACCGTTCTTCCTCACCTTTTGTGCAATTTAGGTGCAAAATTACGAATAAATGAGCGTAGACGGGGAAGAAAAACGCAGTTTTTCATTCCATGTCTGCCAAATGACAGTAATAATACCCCGAACGAGCTATTTTGTCAAGATTTTTTACCTCGAAATCGGACTTTTTGTAACATGCTGATTTTCACCGGATGTCAGGAATGGCAAAACAGAAGCGGCGTTTCAAAAATTTGAAACGCCGCTTCTGCGTCCCGAAGTCCCACCTTTGCGCCCTGAAATAGGGCCCTGCCCCCATAAAGCCAAATTTTCCGGGATTTTTTTGGTGATAACGCTTTTTGGTGTACTTTTGCGGAAAGAAATTCACACGGCATGAAAAACGAATGGAAATGCTTTCCGCTGACGCTGCTCCTGACGGGGGCGGTATGGGTGCTGTGCCTGATGCCCGTGCCAGAGACGGAGTTGGGCGACGTGCCGATGATTGACAAATGGACGCACGTGGCGATGTACGGCGTCCTGACGCTGACGTTTTGGACGGAACTGCGGCGGTCGCGCCTGGCGTGGCCTCTGCGCAAGCGGTTACTGTGGGGCGTGATTGCCCCCATAGCCATGAGCGGCGTTCTCGAATTGTTGCAAGCCTACTGCACGGGCGGCAACCGCTCGGGCGAATGGTTGGATTTCGCGGCCAACACGGTGGGCGTGGCCGTGGGCTACGGGCTGGGACGGCTGGTGGCGGGACGAAAGAAGAACTGATTTTTGACGATTTTCTTGGCTTTTCCAAACTTTGGCATTACCTTTGTATTGAAATTTATATTAACCCCTAAAACCGTATTAATTATGACTATTATCATTATTTTAGTGATTGTCGCCCTGCTCGTATTCTGGGGCATCAGCATCTACAACAGACTGGTGAAGCTGCGCAACAACCGCGAAAACGCTTTTGCCAACATCGACGTGCAACTGAAGCAGCGCCACGACCTGATTCCGCAACTGGTGGCCAGCGTGAAGGGCTATGCCGAACACGAGAAGGAAGTGTTCACCCGCGTGACCGAAGCCCGCACCGCCGCCATGAACGCCACGGGCATTAACGACAAAATTGCAGCCGAAAACGCCCTGACCAGCGCCCTGGCTGGACTGAAAGTGTCGCTCGAGGCCTATCCCGACCTGAAGGCAAACCAGAACTTCCTGCAACTGCAGACGGAGATTGCCGACATCGAAAACAAAATTGCCGCCGTACGCCGCTACTTCAACACCGCTACCCGCGAACTGAACAATGCCGTACAGACCTTCCCGTCGAACCTCTTCGCCAACATGTTCGGCTTCAAGAAGGAACCGATGTTCGAGATTCCGCAGGAAGACCGCCCCACCCTGGAGCAAGCCCCCGAAATCAAGTTCTAACCGGTAACAGCCGATGAAATATGTAGGCATACAAACCCAAATCAGCCGCAACAACACGAAAACCATCGTGCTGCTGTTGCTTTTCCCCGTCATTATGCTCGGCATGGTATGGGTGTTCCTGGCCCTGCTCAACTACTTCGGCGGAGGCTACTACAACCAATACGGGGAACTGGTGAACCAACTGAACGTGGAGGAAGTGAACGCCATCTTCATCCGCACCATTCCGTGGGTCATCCTCGGCGTGGGCATCTGGTTTGCCATCGCCTACTTCAGCAACGCCCGCATGGTGAAAGCCGCCACAGGCGCCCGCTCGCTGGAACGCAAGGAAAACCCGCGCGTCTATAACATCGTGGAAAACCTCTGCATGACCTGTGGCATGGAAATGCCCAAGATCAACGTGGTGGACGACCCGCAGCTCAACGCCTTCGCCAGCGGCATCAACAAGGATTCGTATGCCGTCACCGTAACGACCGGACTGCTGGACTGTCTTGACGACAACGAACTGGCCGGCGTCATAGGACACGAACTGACCCACATACGCAACCGCGACACCCGGCTGCTCATCACAAGCATCATCTTCGTGGGCATCATCTCGACCATCATGTCGCTCGTGGTACGCATGATTTACAACCAGCTATGGTTCGGCGCCGGGCGCAGCCGCGACGGACAAAAGGGCAACGGACTGTCCATCATGGTCATTATGCTCATCGGACTGGTGTGCTCAGCCATCGCCTACTTCTTCACGCTACTCACCCGCTTCGCCATATCACGCAAACGTGAATACAGGGCCGACGCTGGTGGAGCTGAACTATGCGGCAACCCGCTCGCTTTGGCCTCGGCACTGCGCAAGATTTCGGGCAACCCGGGACTGGGACAGGTGGAACGCGAGGACATCGCACAGATGTACATCATTCACCCCCTCACGATGAAACGCGGACTGATGTACTTCATCAACTCCATGTTTGCCACCCACCCCAGCACAGAACGCCGCATTGAATTGCTGGAACAGTTCTGAAACCTTGCAACGGCCAAAAACCGAACCATGCAAAAAGAAACGCAAGCCTCAATGACTTGCGTTTCTTTTTCTTTAGTGGCGGAGGCTTGACTCGAACAAGCGACCTCCAGGTTATGAGCCTGGCGAGCTACCAGCTGCTCCACTCCGCGATGTTACAACAAACTCGCTCGCGCGATTTGCGAGTGCAAAATTACGACATTCCCCCAAATCGACCAAATAAATTAGCCTGTATTTTCAAAAAACGCACTTTTTGAGCCGAAAAACTGAAAAAAGTGAGTCTCTCTTGAAGCCTATAAGAATAAAAATCCGTAATTTTGCACACAAACAAAAGGCGTGCAATTTTAGTTAACACACCTCAACAAGAAGAAACATTATGTCAGTTACCAAAACCCGCAGTCTATTGGTTGACGTGGCCCGCCGCCTGTTTGCCCAACAAGGTCTGGAAGGCACCACGATGAACGACATCGCCGTGGCTTCCAACCGTGGCCGACGCACCCTGTACACCTATTTCAAGAACAAGGAAGAAATCTACTATGCCGTCATCGAGACGGAAGTGGAGCGCTTGTCGGACAAGATGGACGAAGTCGTGTCGAAAGACATGGACCCGGAGCAGAAGCTCATCCTGATGATCTACACCCACCTCAACATGATCAAGGAAGCCGTGACGCGCAACGGCAACCTGCGTGCCGAGTTCTTCCGCAACATTTGGATGGTGGAACGCGTGCGCAAGGCTTTCGACCACGAAGAGCTCGAACTCTTCCGCCGCGTGCTGCAGGAGGGATGCGACATGGGGCGTTTCGTCATTGAGAACGTCAGCCTCATGGCCGACATCTTCCACTACTGCATCAAGGGCATGGAAGTGCCCTTCATCTACGGCCGTCTCGCCAACGGCCTGAAGCTCGACGCCAGCCGGCCCATCATTGCCAACTGGGTACGCCGTCTGCTCGGCATGGCGCCTGCTGTCTATTAAACCAAATCATCAACATTATAAAATCAGACTACAATGAAACTTTTAGAAGGTAAAACCGCTTTGATCACCGGCGCCGCCCGCGGCATCGGCAAGGCACTCGCCCTCAAATTTGCCAGCGAAGGCGCTGACATCGCATTCACCGACCTCGTGCTCAACGATGACATGGCTGCCGGACTCGAAGCCACGCGCAAAGAAATAGAAGCCGTCGGCGTCACCTGCCGCGCCTATGCCGGCGACGCCTCCAACTTTGCCGAAACGGAAGCCATCGTGAAGAAAATCCACGAAGACTTCGGCCACATCGACATTCTCGTCAACAACGCCGGCATCACCAAGGACGGTCTCATGATGCGCATGACCGAACAGCAGTGGGATGCCGTCATCGCCGTCAACCTCAAGAGCGCGTTCAACTTCATCCACGCCATCACCCCCGTCATGATGCGCCAGCGCAGCGGCAGCATCATCAACATGGCCAGCGTCGTAGGCGTCCACGGTAACGCCGGACAGAGTAACTACGCCGCCTCCAAGGCCGGACTCATCGCCCTCGCCAAGAGCATCGCACAGGAAATGGGCAGCCGCGGCATCCGCGCCAACGCCATCGCCCCCGGCTTCATCG
>CAMZHB010000040.1 GCA_947306605.1 uncultured Prevotellaceae bacterium
GTGCATCAGTAAGGTTGCGGCCAGTGGTCAGGTCGTTGACCGTGCAACCGGTGGAATCAATGAAAGCAAAGAGATCCGGCGCCGTGTGGAACGCAAAGGGATAGCGGTAGGTTTGGCTCATCACGTCCCGGCTGAAACGGAAATCACCGTGGGGCAAGCCCATTTGTCCAAGAAGGGTGGCGCACAGGTCGCTCTGGTTGCAGAGGACATCGATGCGCTGCGGCTCTTTGATGGCACCGCCGAGCCAAAGCATGGGGATGCGGTACTTGTGTTCGTCGGCCTCGGTAATGCCGTCGGGATAGGTAATGCCGTGGTCGGCAATGAGGATGACGAGCAGGTTGCCCCAAACGGGCGACTTGCGGAGACGGTCGATGTAACGGCCGATGCAGTGGTCGGTGTAAGCCATGGCGTTGGTGCGCTCGTTGTCCGGGATGCGACGGTAGGGCACCACCCACGGCTCGTGGCTTGATAGCGAGAGGAACGTGAGAAAGAAGGGCGAGCGGCGCTGCGTCCAATTATATAAAGTATCGAAGGCGATATGGTCGGTGACGCCCCAGGCATGGGTGCGACGCAAGGTGACGGGGAAATGGGTGTCGCCCATCGCCGAATGATAACCGGTGGCCATGAGGTAACTCTTCATGTTGGTGAAATTGATGTCACCACCGTAGAGGAAATCGCATGTATAACCGTTAGTCCCAAGAGTACGTGCCAACGAAGGCAAGGAGCGCGACTTGTCGGGCAACTTCATGACGGAAACGTTGGGGAGGGACGGATAACCGCTAAGAGTGGACACGGTGCCGCGATCGGTGCGGAAACTGTTGGCGTAGCAACGGGTAAAGAGCACGCCCTCGCGGCTGAGGCGGTCGAACTCGGGTGTCACGCCGCGCTCACCACCCAGCGATTCGATGAAGGCCGAACAAAAACCCTCGAGCAATACGACGACGATGTCGGGACGACTGGTGCGTAGCAAAGCACGGGGAGCGACCGACGTGGTGTCCATCTGCAGGGAATCGGCCAAAGTTACCTGTTCGTCGGCCGTATGGAAGCGGTAGAGCCGGTCGAAACGTTGCACCTTGAGTGACGAATAGATAAGACTAAAGGCAGGATTGACGGCCGAGTGGTTGAGAAACTGGTTGTCGCTGTAATAGACACGGCCGATGTTCATCGTACTGCGTCCTATCCCGCCACGAACGCCCAAGAACAGCAGGCCACCGAGCAATACGAGACAGATGCCTTCAATCAGTCGGGGGCGGGAAGACCAAGGAGCAGACTTCGCAGCGCGGCACAGCAGTTTGTAAATGAGAAAAGCCAGCAGTGCAATGCACAACAGACCTATAATCAAAAACCACAGACTGACGCTTGCCACTGCATCACGCGGCGAATCAATGTAATTGAAAACAGTGGCGTCAAGTTTGAAACCCCAAAACTGGTAGAGTGCCGTATCCACACAGAGGATGACGGCCAAAAGTACGGCCACTACGGCAAAATAGTCTTTAAGAACGGAACGGAGCGCCTTGAAGGGTTTCACAAGACTGACAAGCGCCAGCAGCAACGGCAAGGCTGTCAGGTAACCTGCCGTGGAGAGGTCAAGCGGCAAGCCGTGCCACATGACAGACAGCACATCGCCCGCACCAAACTGCGCCATTGTCCGGTTGTAAAACATGAAGACGGGCTTCATGATTACAAAAACGAGTACGAAACTCAAACAGACGCGGACAACAGGCCAGAAACGTTTCATGCGGATGCACCGTTTAGTCAGGTTTGCCGGCTATCAGTTCCAGAGCCTTGTGAACCGTGGGACTGTCTTCGTTCATAATGGCAAAGTATTCGGACATCTCCCACAGGTCGCGCGCCACCAGTGCTTTCAGCACCAAACGCAATTTGGGCAATGTCTGTTCCTTTTCCACATCATCTTTAGGCTTCACGCCCATGCGGTCGGCCGCGGCAAAGACGGAGTCCAGTTCGGCCTGTGGCACCTGGTATTCAGCGTTGAACTGGTCGAATTTCTTGTAGCGTTTCTTCAGTGCCTTGCGGTTGGCGTCCACGTATTTCATGTGGGAATTGATGATAACGCTCTTCAGATTGAGCTGGCGGTAGAAATTCGTGTAGACCGTCGTGTCAAGCGGCACGAAGTAATCGGGCATGATGCCTCCGCCGCCATAGACCGTACGACCTTCGCGGAGTGTCTTGTATTTCAGGGAATCGGCGAAGTGGATGCTGTCGATATGCATCATCTCACCTCCTTTGAAACGGTTCATGAGGTCTTCCTCATACTGGCGTTTCTTGCCCTTTTCGTAAGGTTTCTGGATGCATCGTCCGGAAGGGGTGTAATAGTGGGAAACTGTGAGACGGACCATGGAGCCGTCGGGGAACTCGATGGGACGCTGCACCAATCCTTTGCCGAAGGTACGGCGGCCGACAACGAAGCCACGGTCCTGGTCCTGAATGGCGCCGCTCACAATCTCGGCGGCCGAGGCACTGTAGTCGTTCACCAAAACCACCAGTTTGCCTTCAAGGAACTGGCCGCCGCCGGTGGAACGGAATTCCTGGTGCGGTACGGAACGGCCGTCGGTATAGACAATCATGTCGTTCTGTTGCAAGAACTCACTGGCCACGGTCACGGCTGCCTGCATGTAGCCGCCGCCGTTCTCCTCCAAATCGAGGATGAGGCTCTGCATGCCTTCGTTCTTCAGTTTCAGGATGGCCTCACGCACTTCGTCGCCCGAAGTGGCCCCGAAACTGCTCAGGCGGATAAAGCCGATGCCCGGACGTATCATGTAGGCCGCATCGACCGTGTGGAGGGGTATCTTGTCGCGGATGACACGGAACGACAGCACCTCTTTCACTCCGCGGCGCACCACCTTCAGATTGGCCACGGTGCCCTTGGGGCCGCGCAGGTTTTTCATAATGTCGGCACGGTCCATCTTCACGCCGGCCAGCACCGTGTCGTTCACCGAAATGATGCGGTCGCCGGCCAGGATGCCCACCCTTTCGGAAGGGCCCTTCGGCACCGTCTGGTTGACCACGAGCGTGTCGTCCAGAATATTGAACTGCACACCGATGCCTTCAAAGTTACCATTGAGCGGCTCGCTCAGTTTGCGCGTTTCCTCGGCCGTGGTATAACTGCTGTGGGGGTCAAGCATGGAGAGCATGCCACGGATGGCCTCGTCAGTCAGTTTGCCGGCATTGACCGTGTCCACATAGAGTTGTTTGATGGCCACTTCGGCGCGCACCAGTTTGTCCAAGGCTTCCTGTATGTCTTGTGTCAGACGGAGCTGCGCTTGCGCGCCAAGCGTCGCAACACAGCACACAAGCACCAGAAGTATTTGTTTTCTCATCGTTATCATATTGCAAAGGTTCTACTCATTTTGATTTTCCGAAGCGCCGCTTCAAAACTCCGAGACGCCGTTTCAAAACTCCGAGGCGCCGCTTCGTTTCTTTTCACGGAAGATAATGGCTCACATCTTTTCCGAAAGCCAGGAGTTCGCGCACGGCGCTGCTGCTGATACAGGCGTACTGGGGCTCCGTCAACAGGAACACCGTTTCCAGGCCGCCCTCCCTGGCATTCAGTTCCGCCATGTCGCGTTCATACTCAAAGTCACGCACCGAACGCAAGCCGCGCACAATGAACGTGGCTCCCACCTGCGCGGCAAAATCCACGGTCAGGGAGTCGTAGCTCTCCACTCTGACGCGGGGTTCGCCGGCATAGACGCGGCGAATGGCGGCCAGACGCTCTTCCAGACTGAAATGCGTATGCTTGGTTTCGTTCACCCCGACCGCTATCACAATCACGTCGAACAACGTCAAGGCACGCTTCACGATACTGGCATGCCCCAACGTAAAGGGGTCGAAACTGCCGGGGAAAAGGGCTATTCGGGTTTCCATAATTCACAAATTATTATCACGGTAAAAACAGTCAATCACTGATCAGTCGGCATACTCTTCTTCCTCCACGCGGTCTTCCTCCACCACCAGGTTGTCGATGATGAAATTCTGGCGCTCCATGGTATTCTTGCCCATGTAGTAGCTCAGCAGGTCGGCCACTTGGTCGTCCTTGTGCAGGCTCACACGTTCCAGCCGCATATCGGGACCTATGAAATGCTTGAACTCTTCCGGCGAAATCTCTCCGAGACCTTTGAACCGGGTGATTTCGGGATTAGGGCCCAACTCCTCAATGGCCTGCTGGCGTTCCTGCTCCGTATAGCAATAGCGCGTCTCGTACTCCGAGCGGCGGTCGCTCTTCTGCTCCTTCAAAATGGCCGCCCCTGCAGCGTCCTTGCTCACTTTCGCCCCACTTTCCTTGCGCTGTTTCTTCACCTTGTTGCGAACGCGGAACAGCGGCGTCTGCAGGATATAGACATGGCCGTTTTTGATAAGCTCCGGGAAAAACTCCAGAAAGAACGTAATCATGAGCAGCCGGATGTGCATGCCGTCCACATCGGCATCGGTGGCCACAATGACTTTGTCGTAGCGCAAGCCGTCGAGCCCGTCCTCGATGTTGAGCGCGGCTTGCAACAAGTTGAACTCCTCGTTCTCATAGACCACTTTCTTGGTCAGCCCAAACGTATTGAGAGGTTTTCCTCGCAGACTGAACACGGCCTGCGTGGCCACGTCGCGGCTCTTCGTGATGCTTCCGCTGGCCGAGTCACCCTCCATGATGAAAATGCTGCTCTCCTCTTTGCGGTCGCCGCGGGCATCGTTCAGATGAATGCGGCAGTCGCGCAGCTTGCGGTTGTGCAGATTGGCCTTCTTGGCGCGTTCGCGGGCCAGTTTCGTCACGCCGGCAATGGCCTTGCGCTCCTTCTCACTCTCCTGTATCTTTTGCAGCAGCACATCGGCCACGTCCAAGTTACGGTGAAGATAATTGTCCACCTGACTCTTGATGAAGTCGCCCACAAACTTGTTCACGCTCACGCCGCTCAGACGGAACGGTTTCCCGTTCTTGTCCTTTTCCGGAGCCATCATCAGCGATCCCAGCTTGATCTTTGTCTGGCTCTCAAACATCGGCTCAATCACCTTCACGGCTATGGCTGCCACCAGTCCGTTGCGCACGTCGCTTACCTCAAAGTTCTTGCCGAAGTATTCCTTGATGGTGCGGGCCAGATGCTCCTTGAAAGCGCTCTGATGCGTGCCGCCCAGCGTCGTATGCTGGCCGTTTACAAACGAATGGTATTCCTCGCCGTTCTGCTGCGTATGGGTAAAGGCTATCTCTATGCCATCACCTTCGAGGTGAACTATGGGATACAATCCCTGCGACGTCATCGTGTCGTTGAGCAAGTCTTCCAGGCCGTTGCGGCTCACGATGTGACGTCCGTTGTAGTAGATGGCCAGACCCTTGTTCAAGTAAGTATAGTTGCGCAGCATGGTCTCGACGTATTCCATTTGGAAGGCATACTTCAGGAACAGCGTGTCGTCGGGTTCGAAGTAAATGGACGTGCCGTTTTCTTCTTTCGTGTCTTCCCACCGGTCGTCCACCAGGTTGCCGCGTTCAAACACCACCTCGCGCATCCGTCCGTCACGGTAGCTGCGGGCAACGAAGCGGCTGCTCAGTGCGTTCACGGCTTTCAGACCCACGCCGTTCAGGCCCACGCTGGCCGTGTAGATGTCCGTGTCGAACTTGCCGCCCGTGTGGGGTATGGAAACGCAGTCCACCAGTTTCTCCTGCGGGATGCCGCGGCCGTAGTCGCGCACCGAGGCCGAGCGGTCTTCCACGTCCACCAGGATTTTGCGGCCGAAGCCGGCGTTAAACTCGTCGATGCTGTTGTCTATACTTTCCTTCAGCAGCACGTAGATGCCGTCGTCCTGATGCGAGCCGTCGCCCAGCCGGCCGATGTACATGCCCGGACGGATGCGGATGGCCTCCAGCCCCTTTAGACTTCGGATGGCACTCTCGTCGTATTCTTTTCCACTGGTCTGCCATTCCTGCAGGCCGTCTATTTCTTCTGCCATAATTGACTTATAGTTTTTTCGTAAAGCAGCGGCGGCGCTTGTGGAGATAGTTCTCCAGATATTGCCACTGCGACTGCACTTTGTCGTTCACTTCCAGTTCCGGGTTTGTCTCGGCCCATACAAACTTGTGGCGGTTGTACTGCGGAATGAGATCGGTGAAAAGCAAGGCATTCACGCCCTTGTTCTGATATTCCGGCTTCACGGCGGCCAGGAGCAGGTCCACGATGGGCGGCTTTTTCCAGTAGAGCGCTTTGGCCAGGTGCCACCACCCGAAGGGGAACATTTTGCCCTTGGCGCGCTGCAGTGCCGTAGAGAGCGAAGCCATTGATACGCCCACGCCCACCAGTTCGTTCTGTTCGTTCTCGATGAGCACAACCAGCGAAAGGTCGAGGATGGGCAGATATTCTTTCACATACTGGGCTATCTGCGCCTGTGTCATCTGTGAATAGCCGAAGAGCGGGGCATAGGATTCGTTGATGAGTTCGAAGATGCGCTGTCCGATGCCGGTGCGCTTGATTTCGCGCACGCTCTTGAGCTTGCGGATGTGGAGGTTGAACTTCTTTTTTACGATTTCACCGATGCGCACGTATTTGTCGGGCACCTGCGGCGGCACCATCAGTTTCATCTCGATCCAGTCCATCGCCTTCACCAACCCCAGGCGCTCCATGTGCTCCGGATAGTACGGATAGTTGTATATGGTGGCCATGGTGCCCAGTTGGTCGAAGCCCTCGATGAGCATGCCCTCGGCGTCCATGTCGGTAAAGCCCAGCGGTCCTTCCATCCCGGTCATGCCGCGGTCCTTGCCCCAGGCCGCCACGGTGTCGATGAGCGCACGGCTCACCTCGATGTCGTCCACGAAGTCTATCCAACCGAAGCGCACGGTCTGTTTGCCCCACGTCTCGTTGGCCCGCCGGTTGATGATGGCGGCCACGCGGCCCACCAGCCGGCCGTCCTTGTAGGCCAGAAAGTAGTCGGCTTCGCAGAATTCGAACGCCGGATTCCTATCACGCGAAAACGTCTTCAGCATGTCCTCATACAGGTCGGGCACGGCGAAGGCGTTATCCTTATACATCTCATAATTCAGGCGGATGAAACGTTTCAGTTCCTTCCGCGTCGTCACTTTTTTGATTTCTACGGCCATACGGTCAGTTTTCTTCTCACGCGTCTATTAGCTTACAAAGTTACGAAAATATATTGAGAACAACGCGCCGGAACCCGATTATTTCGCGAGATTTTTGAAAAAGTGAACGCCGCCGTTTTTTCCAGAAGCGGGACTTCAAAAATCCGAAACGGCGTTTCGAAATTTTGAGACGCCGTTTCCACGCAACGGAGCGGGACTTCGGCACCGGGAAATGTCGCCGCGCGACAAAAAAATCGGGTTTCGCTTTGTGTTTCTCCCAAGTTAAAGTAACTTTGCACTTCTAACAGTATCTTTATTACATCTAGGACAATGAATCCCGAAAAGTTTGCGCACCAGTTCACGCGCATCGTTGACGAATTGTCAGACTGCACACACATGGAGAAGGAAGGCTTCTTCCATGAATACAAGGACAGCGACCCCATTCCCTCGTCGAAGGCCCTGGAAGAAATCATGGAGCTGTGCCGTGCCATCTTTTTCCCCGGTTATTACGGCAAATCGAGCATCAACCACGCCACTCTGAAATACAACATCGGCGTCAACGTGGAAAGGCTCTACACGCTGCTCTCGCAGCAAGTGGTGGCAGGACTCTGCTTCGGCCGCGTCAACGCCGAAGGCGACAGCGTATACGCCACCTACCTGAAAGCCGAGGAAATATGCTGCGAAATCGTCAACAAACTGCCCGAGATGCGTGCCACACTCGAGACCGACGTCATAGCAGCCTACAACGGTGACCCCGCAGCCATGAACTACGGCGAAGTCATCAGCTGCTATCCCGCCGTAAAGGCCCTGACCAACTACCGGCTGGCTCATGAGCTCTACCGGCTCAACGTGCCTCTCATTCCGCGCATACTCACCGAGATAGCCCACAGCGAAACGGGCATCGACATCCATCCGGGAGCCCAAATAGGCCGCTACTTCACCATCGACCACGGCACCGGAGTAGTCATCGGCGCCACCACCATCATCGGCAACCACGTCAAACTCTACCAAGGCGTCACACTAGGCGCCAAGAGCTTCCCCCTCGACGAACAAGGCAACCCCATCAAGGGCATCCCGCGCCATCCCATCATCCAGGACGACGTCATCATCTATTCCAACGCCACCATCCTGGGCCGCATCACCATCGGCCGCGGCGCCGTCATAGGCGGCAACCTGTGGGTGACCGAAGACGTGCCCGCCGGCGCACGCCTCGTACAATCGCGCAACGAAGAAACAGAAGAATAGAAACCGTTTTTACAACGTTCATCCCTAATTCCCCTTTATTCCAATGGAATCATTTAAACTCATCGCCAAAACCTTCCAAGGCTTGGAAGACGTTTTGGCCGGAGAGCTGAACAGTCTTGGTGCAGCCGACGTGACACCGGGACGACGCATGGTATCATTTACTGGCAACAAGGAAATGATGTACCGCGCCAACTTCGCCCTGCGCACAGCCGTGAGGATACTCAAACCCATCGCCACGTTCACCGCCGCCACAGCCGACGAAGTCTACGACGCCGTAAAGGCCATGCCCTGGGACAACTTTCTCGACCCGAGCACATCGTTCGCAGTCGACTCCGTAGTCTACAGCGAAGACTTCCGTCACAGCAAATTCGTCGCCTACAAGGTGAAAGACGCCATTGTGGACTACTTCCGCGAACGCACAGGCAAACGACCGAACATCAGCGTGGCCAACCCCGACATACGCCTCAACATGCACATCGCAGAAACGGAATGCACCCTGTCGCTTGACTCGTCGGGCGAGAGCCTGCACAAACGCGGCTACCGCATGGCCTCCGTGGAAAGCCCCATCAACGAGGTGCTGGCCGCCGCGCTCATACTCATGACAGGATGGCAAGGGGAATGTGACCTGATTGACCCCATGTGCGGCAGCGGCACCATAGCCATTGAAGCCGCACTCATAGCCCGCAACATCGCACCGGGCGTGTTCCACAAGAAATATGCCTTCGAAAACTGGAAAGACTTCGACCGCGAACTCTTCGATGCCATCTACAACGACGACTCGCAGGAACGGCCTTTCGAACATCACATCTACGCCTACGACATCGACAAGAATGCCGTGGCCATTGCCGTGCAAAACGTGAAGTCGGCCGGCGTAAGCGACAATGTGACCGTAGAAGCACGGCCTATCCAACAGTTCAAGCAACCGGAAGAAAAAGCCATCATAATAACCAACCCGCCTTACGGCGAACGCATCACCTCGCCCAACCTGCTCGGACTCTACCGCACACTTGGCGAAAAACTGAAACACCAGTTCGTGGGCAACGATGCCTGGGTCATCGGCTATCGTGAAGAAACATTCGAACAAATCGGCTTGAGACCCAGCGTGAAGATCCCCTTGTTCAACGGCTCACTCGATTGTCAACTTTGCAAATACCAACTGTTCAGCGGTAAACTGGACCAATTCCGCTCGGAAGGAAACATCCTGAAAACAGACGAAGAACGCGAACGCAACGCCGCCAAACGCAAACTGAAACCCCGGCACGACTTCAAAGCAACCAACGAGACCGAAGACGAACCGAGCGAAATTCCCGAATACATGCAAATACGCCACCG
>CAMZHB010000041.1 GCA_947306605.1 uncultured Prevotellaceae bacterium
AGTGGTATGCTTTTGATGAGAATAAAAAAGCTGTAGTTATTAATGGAAAAATGCTTGCATATTATTCAAATTATGAAATGAAGGTTCTTGATTTTCAGGAAGAAAATGTTGATGATTATACTTTTGTTAATCAAGTATTAAGTGATAAAAATCTTAGTATAAGTAGTAGATTTACATCTATATATAAAGTATTAGTTGATTATGATAGTGATGGTTCTAATGAGGACTTCTATATTATTAGTAATGTTTTTCCTGCTGATTTTGGATGGACAGATTTAGGCTCGTGGAGTTCACTTAAAGCAAATGTTGTTAATGATATTCATGGTAATGCTTGCATTGGTCAAGACATTCGCCTATATGATTCTTCTAATTGCATTGTTCATACGCTAAATGTCAAAGAAGTCGTTGTCCAAGGTCTAGATGGTTTCATTGTTGTTGAGAAAGATGGCATTCTTCTCATATGTAAGCTTTCGGAAGAACAGCGTATTAAATTATTTCATGATTGAATTTTGCCCAGTCATTGGGTAATTTCTTTGCATGTCCGTTATGTGTATAATCGCCATTATGTTTAATAGGGAATGTCTCCTCTATTATTGAGCGCAGATTAATTATAAATGTCAGAGCAATAAACAGAATCAAGAAAATATTAGTTACTCTACTTTGTATCGTTGTTGGAATCTGTGTTTTGACGATGATACTATTTGCTTTGCCCATAACAAGACACAATATATCTGAGTTTGCATCAAAAAAACTTTCCGAAGTCATTGACAGCAAGGTTTTAGTTCATGACATTTCATATAAACCTTTTGATAAAGCCGTTCTGAAAGGTATTACGTTCTTTGACCAAAAAGACAAACCGTTCTTTACAGCAGATTACTTGAATGTAAAGTTTAGTCCATTTGATTTATTTCGGAAGAAAATCACGATTAAATCAGTTGAACTCAATAATCCGCAAATTGATATATATAAAGAAACGTCTTCATCTCAGACTAATATACAGTTTTTACTGGACAAACTCAGTAATAATTCCGAGACAGAAGACGGAACAGCCGTTAATGCAAGTCTTGTGTTAATTAACAACATGTTATTTAAGTACAATATTCGTGATATCCCTTACAAGCATGACGGTACGCTTGATATGAACCATATTGAGATCTCAAATCTTTGTACCAATCTTAAGTTAGAGACAACTAATAATGACTCTGTAAACTTAAAAATCAGAAATCTCTCGTTCCATGAACGTAATGGCATAGACGTTAAAAAGGTGTTGCTAAATCTGTGCTTGGGAAAAGATTGCGGAAAAATAACAAACTTACAAATAAATACCCCCCACTCTGCTCTAAGTCTTAATGGGCCGATGCAATATACCATCAACAGGAATGGAAAAGAGAGTAATTTACTGAATGACATAAATATAAGCGGTTGTAAAATCAATTCAAGCGTTAGTTTGAATGAGTTGTCATATTTTTTCCCTGACATACGAAAAATTTCAAACGATATAATCCGGTTTAACTCAGATATAGAAAAGAATAAATCTGACATACGAATTCATACAAAGGCTTTTAACAACGATTCAATTGGTAATGTTCAGTTGGACGCCGACATAAGATTGAGGATGCCGGCCAACAAGCAGGATAAGTTTGTTGCCGAATGTGATATAAACAATCTCGAACTTTCTTCTAATCGTGTTAAGCAATTCGGTAAGCTTCTAATTGCAAACGATGACGTATTGCCTATACTCGAGAATGCTGGTGATATCAAGTATAACGGAACTGCGGTGATTCAAGGTAATGATATTCGTGTTTCTGGCCGGGCTATGACCTCCGCAGGCGAACTTGATGAATACATATATTTGACAGGAAAATCCGTAAAAGCCACATTGACGACCACAGGACTTGACATAGGAAGGTTGCTCGCAGATAAAAGTATTTTTGAAAAGGTTTCGGGTACTTTTATAGTTGATGGTACAATGTCACCATTAAACATAGATGTAAAATCAAACGTTTCTGATGCCAAAATTAACGGATATAGTTATCATGGTATAAATCTTACGGCAAAACTTGATGGTAATAGAATCAAAGTAAACGGGAAACTCGCTGATCCAAATGCCCATTGTGATATTCAAGGTTTGTATAACACAGCAACAAAATCCATGTCGGCAAATCTGAATGTGGCAAACATGCGCCCAAGTAAACTTAATTTGAACTTTGGTCCTAAATCAGCCATTTATTCAGGCAACATTGTGGCCGACGTGAAGGACCTGTCGTCAAACATGTCGGGTACAGTGCTTGTTAAGAATGTTGTGATGCAAGTGGATACCAACATACAGACGTTTGACAGCCTGAAATTTGTATCCACGAAGCAGAATCATAGGAACAGGGCGGTCATTAAAAGCGACATGTTTGATGCCCAAATCGATGGAAACGTTGAATTATCAGACATACCAAAGCTGTTTGCCGGGATAATTGAAAGAAAAATTCCGGAAATAAAGAAAGTCGTCAAAACAGCACACAGAGAAAACGCAATAGCCTATTTCGATGTCCACACAAAAGAGATGTCGTTCATTGAAAGTGTTATTGGGAATAAAATTCACTTGAATGAGCCGTCATATATTGGAGGCCGAATGTCTTCAACGAACTCTGAGTTGAGCCTTGTGGCAGATATCCCTTCATTCATCATAAATGGTTCAGCATATAAAGGGGCTACATTCTTTATGAAAGGAGTAAACGACTCCTTGTCCATACTAACACAAGTGACAAAGTCATTTAATGAGGACGATGTCAAATTCGTGCTCGATGCTACCGCACAAAGCGGTGCGTTACTTTCACAGTTGGAGTGGAAAGACATACATAACGACGGCATTCAAGGTTATATCAAATTTTTATCCGAATCAAAGATGGACGCGAAAGGAGTGCCGGTAACTAAAATACGCTTTTATCCGTCCACATTCTTGATTAATGACTCCCTGTGGGAAGTATCGCCGTCTGTATTTGAATTTGGAAACAATACATATAGCTTAAAAGATTTCAAAATCGGGAGAAACAACCAGTTTATTCAGGCTAATGGTACATCATCACCAGATATCTATAATGACAATTTTGATATCGTGATGAATGACATGGACCTGGAGTACATTTTTGACCTATTAAACTTTCACCCAGTTTACTTTGGAGGCAAAGCATCCGGAGAAATTGAGATTCAAAATCCATCTACGACATTGAAAGCTGATGCTCGTTTGACCGTAAACGATTTTACATTTAACACAGGCCGAATGGGTACGCTCCATCTCCTTGGTGGTTGGGATAATGACAATAAACGTGTGAATATTGATGCAATAACGCGTCGTGGAGCTTCTGATTCTACGCTGATACAAGGACATGTGGATATTGATGCCGACTCTATTGATTTGCGCTTCAAATCTGTTAACACCACGGCGGCATTCTTGAACCAATATCTTTCAGGTGTATTCAAGGACATACAAGGTAACATCAATGGTGACCTACATCTTTTTGGTCCACTCGATGCTATTCAGTTGGAAGGCGATGAAGAGGTTACCAATGTGAGACTGTCGCCGCTGGTTCTCAATACTGATTACGTAATAGTCCGAGATAGCGTGCATTTCAGACCCAATCGTATCATCTTTGACAATGTTTCTCTTACTGATCGTGATAATCATACGGCTCTTGTCAATGGTGCTGTGACCCACCGTGTACTTCATGATTTCGGTTTCGATTTTAATTTCTCGTTAAACAATTTTCTTGCGTACGATTGGAGTGATAAGGAAACCGATACCTTTTGGGGTACGATTTATAGCGACGGTATGTGTCGCTTGTGGGGAAATCCGGACGTGGTACATGTAGATGCGAATCTCACTCCCAAGAAAGGAACAGTGTTTACTTATGATAGCTCAAATCCGGAAAGTGTTGAGAAAAAAGAGTACATACATTTCACAAAGCCACGCATATTTGCCAGCCAAGAGAAGCAGGATATCGTCCATGAAAGCCGAGATAAAAAGGACACCTCTTCAGATGCCTATCTCAATCTCAACATTAACACAAATCCAGATGCGACACTCGTGATAATTACTGACAATAAAACAGGTGATAACATGAGTTTAAACGGCCATGGACCGCTTCACGCAACATATTATAACAAGGGACGATTTGATATCTACGGGACATATACTCTTGACCGCGGTGAATATAAAATTACAATTCAGGATATAATTCACAAACGCTTTAAAATGCAGCGTGGAGGCACCCTGCGATTTAACGGAGAGCCTTTCGACGGAGATTTAAACATGAAAGGCGTTTATTCAGTGAACTCAGTGTCGCTTAGTGACCTTAACCTGGGAAATTTGTCAAACAGTACGGCTCAAGTAGACTGCATACTTAATTTTATAGGGAAAGCAGGTGAACCTGAAGTTACTTTTGATCTTGATTTCCCCAATGTAAACAATGAAGAAAGGCAGATGGTGCGCAATATGATTGCTTCACAGGGTGACATGAACATGCAGGTAATGTATTTGTTAGGTTTCGGCCGTTTTTTCACCTACGATTACGCTACTTTCAACGCTTCAGGAGGTCAGGAACAGTCTACGCTTGCAATGACATCCCTTTTGGCAAACACTTTAAGCGGTCAGCTGAACAATATGCTTCAGAATGCTTTTCACGTGACAAACTGGTCTTTCGGCACCAACGTAGCTACGGGACGCTTAGGTTGGCAAGATGTGGAGGTTGAAGGACTTCTTTGATTGTTAATGGTAACTTTGGCTATCGTGATCAAACCACCTACTCCAACAATTTTGTCGGCGACTTTAATGTTCGTTGGTTGCTCAATCGTTCAGGTACGATTAGTTTAAAAGGATATAGCGAGACTAATGACCGCTATTTTACCAAATCATCTTTGACTACGAACGGTGCAGGTATCCTTTTCCAAAGGGATTTCAACAATTTGTCTGAATTTTTCCGCTCTCAAGCAGCAACTAAACGCATTGAACAAGAGAAGCAGGAACATCAAAAGACACGGAAAAACAAAAATAAAACGGAATAATTTTTAGATGATGAGAATAAAAAGTGCCATATTCGTTTCTTCAAGCGCCTCATTGCAGCAGTGCCCCCCTACCCGTTTGCCTGAGTTTGCTTTTATTGGGAGGAGTAACGTTGGAAAAAGCAGTTTAATCAACATGCTTACAAACAACAGCCGTCTGGCCCTTACTTCCTCAAATCCTGGTAAGACCATGTTGATTAACCATTTCCTAATAAACGATGAATGGCATCTTGTTGACCTACCCGGTTACGGCTACGCCCGGCGTAGCAAAGATCAAATCGAGCGTTTTCAGCGCATGATACGTACATATATTCTCGGTAGAGAGGTTATGTATTGCCTGTTCCTACTTATTGACGGTAATATTCCGCCTCAAAAAATCGACCTTGAATTTGTCCAATGGTTAGGTGAACATGAAGTGCCTTTCGCTTTGGTTTTCACTAAGGCAGATAAGAGTAAGCCGTTGGCATATCAGCGAAATGTAGATGCTTTCCTTCATATGCTGCAAGACACGTGGGAGGAATTGCCTCCTCACCTCATTGTAAGTGCTCTCAAAGGCACTGGACGTGACGAATTGCTCCAATTTATTGAATCAGCAATGAATGTTGAGTAAATCGTAATCAAACATCGCCCATCCTATCTTTGATATACGTTTGACCAAGTCAGACATAAAACTTACTATATCAAACATTCGGTCCGAATGCTGATATGGTGTGTTAAAACTCTAATCTGTCAGCACGCGAATCTCAGCTGCGGACGCAAAATCTTGACCATTCCAACTGCTTAATGTTGTAAAACGAACGTAACGGGCACGTTGCGGAGCGCTAAATTGTACCGTCTGTTCTTTTTTCGAATGTACAAATTCGCCTTCTGCAACTGGCTCGGACCAAGTCTTTCCGTCGTTTGAAACTTGCAGGCGATAGGTCCGGATATCTCCATTTTCGCTGCCGTCTTGTCTGGGAAGGTATGTGACACCTTTGATTATACATTGCTTACCACAATCCAAGTCCAGCCAATGTGGGTAATTGGCTACGGTAACTGAATACATGGTGTGCCAAAATGTATTTTTGTCGCCATCACACGCGAGACCCGCATCCCCTTCTCCGGGTTCTTCGGAGCTAACAAAAAGTACGGAAGTCTTAACCTGACGCAGCATTTCGTCAAACCGTTTTTGCACTCTGATTTTCGGGGTTTGGGCATTCCATACTGTCACATTGCCTCCCTTAATCATCTCAAACGGGCTTTCATATACCTTTGGTTTGCTATCTGTGTCCAATTTATAAAGTATTTTGCCGCTTTCGTTGGCACCTTCAACAGTGACAAAACCTTCTTCATTGCGTTGGAGAGTAAGCGGAGCGGCTGTACTGAAACTTACATTAGCTTGCGACTGAACATTATCCTTTTGCACCGGCCGCAAAAGCAGGCTCATGCGTTGCATGCCTATGGCTCGATGATTTTTAAACGGGGGACCTTGTCCGCAAGACGTTCCACCGAGACCAGTAACCGATGCACTGACAACTAAATTTGTTTTGCCGATGTTCATGCCGCCTTCACCGTCACGACCAAGCTCGTAAGGATGGTTAGCGAGGGTCATCTGCAGCGCTGTCCACGGCAAAGCCGAAAAACTCATGGGCTTGCTGCTTACGATAACAAAGCCGTCGCCGTCGGAATCAGTAAGTGAACACCAACGGGTGTCTTCATGATTACCCATATCTTGAGGTTTAGGGAACGGTTCTACCTCAGAGGAAACAGTAGATTTGTGAACTTCGATAAATTGTCCCGTTTTTCTGTCTGCATAATTGTCTTTGGGTCCTCTACCATAGTATTTCAAATTTTGAAGTCCGGCAGGAACACGCATATGTAGTCCTAAGCGTGGCAGAACTGCGGACAAATCCGACGGTTCTAAGCTAGCCTGTAAGCCAAGACTGCCATCAGGGAAAACAGTCCAAATAAGTTGGCTCACAAGTTTGAAATCTGACGCAGTAAATGGCTTGTCGTTAGGTTTAAGACGTTTCCAATTGTAATTACCTCCTTCAAGGCGGGCTCCATGAGGCGCCTGTGAAATGATAGTATAGGCTATTACCAAAGCACCTCCCTCATCTTCCGTCACGACAGCGTCTTCCACCCTGTGATATAAATCATGCAGCCCAAGAGCAAACCATGTGTCCTGAATCCAATTGTCATTGTTTACAGGAGCTCTGAATGCATCTGGCAGAGGTCCATCTCCGTTTTCAACAACTTTTTTGTCATTGTATTTTAGTTGTTCCAATGTGCCTGTTTGATGATTGAACACGGCCTCAAAAGCCTTACCCGATACCACAAGCCTGTTTTTCTCGCGTGTTATTTGCAAAGAAGACGGCATGGCGTTTGACAAAGTCTGTGCAATGTTCGGACGTAATCCGTTCATAGGCAGAGATAGTTGTTCTTCCATTTGGACAAAGCCGCGTTTGGCCCAAGGTTTGTCCTCGTTAAGTTCAAACTGGATTTTTAAAAAGTATTCGTGTCCTTCGTTAAGGCTACTTATGTCAACTGGAGTTGGTATTGTGACGTATTCACGTGGTTCTACAGCACCCAAAGACAGGTTTCCGCTGGACTTTTCCTGTCCATCTTCCCATAAACTCCATCGTACATCGTATCCTGTTAGGTCATCGGAGAAGTAATGTTTGTTGAAAATTCGCAAACTGTCGTGATTAATTCCAGCCCATGAGACAGAAACATTTTGATATACCTTCTTTACTTCGTAATACTGGGGCTTTGGCGTCATATCTGCGAAAAGTATTCCATTCATCACAAACTGACCATCGTTTGGAACGTCTCCAAAGTCGCCGCCATAAGCAATATAACGTACCCCGTTTGATGTGTAATTGTATAAAGCCTGATCAATCCAGTCCCAAATTGCTCCACCGCAAATAAAATTTGAGCTTTCTATTGCTTCCCAGTAGTCACACAAATTTCCTAGCGCGTTACCCATGGAATGAGCGTATTCAGAAATGTGGAAAGGGTATTTAATTCGAAGAGTTCCCTTTGCAGCAGCTCTTACCCAGTCTACAGACGGATACTGATTGCTTCCTAAATCAGCAATCTCATTGTTCCTTTCATATTGTACAGGTCTGGTGAGATCAAAATCTTTTAATGCATCACGGGCAGCTGTGAAGTTTTCTCCAGGACCGGCCTCGTTGCCTAGACTCCACATGATAATACACGGATGATTGTAGTCAGCTCTCGCCATCTCCATTACACGTCCAACGTGAGCCGCTTTCCATTCGACCGGATGAGACAAAGAGGCTTTTCCATAGTAGTATTCGTGACTTTCAATGTTTGCTTCGTCTTCCACAAGCAAACCATAAATGTCGCATAAGTAATACCAGAAAGGATCATTGGGATAATGGCTGAGACGAACTTGATTTATATTTGCCCGTTTCATCATAAAAATCTCCTGTATCATTTGTTCATGGCTTATTGCATGACCACGTTCAGGGGAAGTTTCGTGTCGATTGACTCCTTTCAATTTTACGGGTTTGTTATTTAGATATAGATAACGTCCAGAGAGACCAAATTCATCTTCATCGGCACTTGTCTCTCTGATTTCTACTTTTCTGAAGCCGACAATCGTTGATACGGTTTCCAATACCTTATTATGCTTGTCTAATATGCTGGCAACTAATGTATAGCACCAAGGTTCTTCATTTGACCAAAGTTTTGGACGAACCAAGTACATTTGTGTGTTGGCCGTAATGGTACTTAAGCCTTTTACTGATGCGATTTCTACACCTACATGTGCATCTTTGACCAATGTGTTCTCTTGACTGAATAATTTATTAAGGAATAGTTTATAGTCAATCTTGAGATTCTTAGCCGTCTGTTTATTTAAGTTTAGTAGATCTGCGGTTAGTTCTAATGAAGCATTACGACAGTCTTTATCAAGATGGGGAGTCGCACGCATATCTATGATTTGTACCTTTGGTTTACTCTCAAGCCAAACGCTACGATATATACCGGGTAATCTAAACATATCTTGTGCTTCAAGAAAAGAGCCGTCAGAATTGCGATATACTTCAACACTTACGATATTTTGACCTTTTGATAAATATGGAGTGATACGGAAACGGGCACGATTGCGAGAATTTTTTGAACAACCGACATACTGTCCATTAATCCAAAGATAGAAAAAAGAATCTACACCATCAAAGTTTATATATGTTTCACGGCTTTGCCATGAGTCAGACATGGTAAATGTCCTGCGGTAGCTACCAACTTCATTACGGTACTTATATGTGGTCCATGTTTGTGGTGGCTCACGCATTACCCCTCCTCGCCAATCGCCTTCTTTGACTGAGTGTTGGAAAATAACGGGTTGATTAACATAGATGGGCGTACCATATCGTTGTTCTCCTTTTTGTCCTAAACCAGCAATGGACCAATTCGATGGAACTTCGATATAGTCCCACTGTACATCGGAGAAATCTCTTTTATAGAAATCAAGAGGCCGTTCATCTGGCGTTGGAGCCCAATGAAAACGCCATTGGCCATCGAGAGATTGGACCCAAGAACTTTCTTCTCGCAGAACCC
>CAMZHB010000042.1 GCA_947306605.1 uncultured Prevotellaceae bacterium
GAAACACAACAAGATTCAATCTTTCATGCAAAAATAAGGAATAATCTTTGAACAACTCATTTTAAACGACAAAAAATCACCTTGAAAGCGAAGAAACTTTACTTTATTCCATTAAAAACTTATGGAAATTGTTTGACAAACGTAAGAGTTTCGCTATCTTTGCACCACATTTATAACGCAAAGATGAAATTTAATTTTAACGCCTTAACAGCCGTTACACCTATTGACGGACGCTACCATGGGAAGACTGCATGCCTTATCCCTTATTTTTCAGAATACGCATTAATTAAATATCGCATCAGAGTTGAGATAGAGTATTTTATTACCCTCTGTGAGTTACCTCTTCCTCAACTTAAGAATATTGACAAAGCATTATTTCCACGCTTTCGTGCAATATATGAAAACCTAACCGAAGAAGAAGCTGCACATGTAAAAGAAATCGAGTCTGTAACGAATCATGATGTCAAAGCTGTCGAATATTTTATTAAGGAAAAATTTGATGGCATTGGCGGTCTTGATAGTTACAAGGAATTTGTGCATTTTGGGCTCACTTCACAGGATATTAACAACACCTCATTCCCATTAATGTTGAAGGAAGCTCTATATAACGTATACTATCCTTCACTTCAAGAATTAATAGATAAACTCAATTCATACGCAGAAGCGTGGAAAGACGTTGCCATGTTGGCTAAAACACATGGGCAACCCGCATCTCCGACACGATTAGGCAAAGAAATTAGAGTGTTTAGTTATAGATTGGAAAAACAATTCCAAAGACTGAAACAACTACCTCTACCTGCAAAATTCGGAGGTGCGACTGGTAATATGAATGCGCACCATGTAGCATATCCTGACTTTGATTGGCGTGGCTTTGCTAACAAGTTCGTAGCAGAAAAATTAGGGTTGGAGCGCGAAGAATACACTACACAAATTTCTAATTACGACGGATTGGGCGAGGTATTTGATACGTTGAAACGTATTAACACTATACTGATAGACTTAGACCGTGACTTCTGGCAATATATTTCGATGAATTATTTCAAGCAGAAAATTAAAGCAGGAGAAGTCGGCTCCAGTGCGATGCCTCATAAAGTCAATCCTATTGATTTTGAAAATTCCGAAGGTAATCTGGGAGTTGCGAATGCGTTATTAGTACATTTGAGTACAAAACTGCCTATTTCCCGTCTTCAACGTGATTTAACCGATTCGACTGTCCTTCGTAACATTGGAGTTCCTTTAGCTCATATGATGATTGCTATAGCCAGTACGTTGAAAGGCTTGCGCAAATTGCTGTTACATCAAGATAGCATCAATCAAGATTTAGATAATTGTTGGGCAGTTGTTGCTGAAGCCATTCAAACCATATTAAGACGTGAAGGATACCCACATCCTTATGAGGCTCTCAAAGCATTGACGCGTACAAATCAAGAAATAACGGAGCAGACTATTTCTACATTTATTGAACAACTGGATATAAAAGAAGAAATCAAAGAAGAATTACATAAAATCACTCCTCATTCATATACAGGATTATCATGATAATAACCATGAATCGTGAGATTCAACAATACTAATACTTAATAGCCGAGAGGTTAAACAACAATCAATTAAAATGGAAGAAAACAAAGATTACATGCAACAGCCAGAAGGCACAGTAGGTGCTGAGAATTCACTGGCAGGAGATGGCGTTCAGGAACGTCAAGAAAACGCGCCCTACCGCCAGCGCAGGCGCATCAACAATGCTGAGAGAATAACGCCGTCCCCTCATAGTTACCAATCAGACAGAGATGACTTCAACCGTCCTTATCGTCGGTACAACAATTATGAGGATTCCCACTATCAAAGGGCACCACGTCCTGACAGACCCTATTCTGAGCAAAGAGATGCATACTCTAATGATAGCCAGAATTCAAATAAATGGGGCAATGTCAATACTCATAACCGCTATGTCAATAATCGTCCGAATTATCATGGATATAATTCTAATTATAATCGAGATAATGAGCGTTATCCCAATCCTTCTTATGAACAAGGCCAACGTCCGGACGAATACCGCGGATTTAATACACAGCCACGTTATTACCAGCGTCAACGGCACAATTATGATTCAAGAATGAATCGTGACCCATATAGTTCATACGAAAACAATCGTGGCGATGTTGAGTCTTCACCTTATAATAATAGGAATTACAACAACTCATACCAATCTGATGGCAACTATAATAATCATGGCTACAGACAAAATGGATTCCAATCACGAAGAGAGGGATTCAGACCGCAGCGTCAACGGACTCCCGGATACAATCCTTCGGCTAAGTACAACCAAATCAAAGTTTTGAGATATAAAGAAGAGAATGTTGATCCCGATCAGCCATTACGCTTGAACAAGTTTATGGCTAATGCCGGCATATGTTCACGTAGAGAAGCTGACAAATACATTGAAGCCGGATTGGTAACAGTAAATGGACAAGTAGTGACCGAACTTGGAACGAAGATTCTTCGTACTGATGAAGTGAAATTTCATGACCAGCCGGTGTCTATAGAAGATAAAGTATACGTACTGCTAAACAAGCCGAAGGACTATGTAACTACAAGTGACGATCCTGAAAAACGTAAAACTGTAATGGACCTTGTAAAAAATGCATGTCCCGAACGTATTTATCCAATCGGGCGTCTCGATAGAAATACAACCGGTGTATTACTCCTGACAAACGACGGAGACATTGCATCAAAGCTTATGCATCCGAAATTCCTCAAGAAAAAGATTTATCATGTTCATCTGAATCGGGCAGTAACCGAAGAAGACATGAAGCAAATCCTAGAAGGGATAGAACTAGAAGATGGTGTGATGAAAGCAGATGCCGTTGAATACGCAAGCGAAACCGACAAAAAACAAGTGGGTATTGAGATTCACAGCGGAAAAAACCGCATCGTACGTCGAATCTTCGAACACTTAGGTTACAGAGTGGTTAAACTAGATCGTGTATATTTTGCCGGATTAACAAAGAAAAATCTGCGGCGTGGACAATGGCGTTTCCTTACGCCGAAGGAGGTTAGTATGCTCAGAATGGGAGCTTTTGAATAAACAATAATACATAAATATAAAACAGATAACAAGATGAAACGAACTAAAATAATCGAGTCAAGATTATGGAACTTCTGTAAATGTTAAAGGATGGGTACGTACGCATCGAAATAGTAAAACTGTTCATTTTATTGCCCTCAATGATGGTTCTACCATTAAAAATGTTCAAGTCGTTGTTGATGCAGACAAAGTTGACGGAGAATTATTGAAAAGAATAACAACTGGTGCCTGTCTAAGTATTGACGGAGTACTAACTCAAAGCCCCGGAGCAGGACAAGCCAGCGAGATTCAAGCTAATAAGATCGAACTATTGGGAGATTGTCCTTCCGATTACCCTATGCAGAAAAAGGGACAGTCATTTGAGTATATGCGGCAACATGCTCATTTACGCTTAAGGACGAATACTTTTGGCGCAGTCTTTCGTATTCGGCACAATATGGCTATAGCCATTCACCAATACTTTCATGAGCACGGCTTCTTTTATTTTCATTCGCCTATAATCACAGCTAGCGATTGCGAAGGCGCAGGTGAAATGTTTCAAGTAACCACACAGAATCTCTATAACCTCAAAAGGGACGACCAAGGTAAAATCGATTACTCTGATGATTTCTTTGGAAAGACCACTTCCTTAACTGTTAGTGGGCAACTTGAAGGTGAACTTGGAGCTACAGCACTTGGCGCCATCTATACTTTTGGCCCGACGTTTCGTGCTGAAAACTCCAACACTCCGCGCCATCTTGCTGAATTCTGGATGATAGAACCTGAAGTGGCATTCATAGATTTGAACGATTTGATGGACCTTGAAGAAGACTTTATCAAGTATTGTATTCAGTGGGCACTGGACAATTGCAAAGATGATTTAGATTTTCTGAACCGAATGATAGATTCAACTCTACTAGAACGCCTCAACTCTGTTGTAAGTGAAGATTTCGTCCGTCTACCTTATACACAGGGCATCGCAATTCTCGAAAAGGCTGTTCAAAATGGTAAAGAGTTCCAATATCCCGTTAGTTGGGGAATAGACCTAGCCAGTGAACACGAGCGTTACTTGGTTGAGGAACATTTCAAGAAGCCTGTCATCATGACTGACTACCCTAAAGAAATCAAAGCTTTCTACATGAAACTCAACAAAGACAACAAAACAGTTCAAGGTACCGATGTCCTTTTCCCACAAATTGGAGAAATCATTGGCGGAAGTGTTCGTGAGGAAAGCTATGACAAACTTAAAGCACAAATCACGGAACGTAATATTCCCATGAAAGATATGTGGTGGTATCTTGACACACGTAAATACGGCTCATGCCCACATGGTGGATTCGGGCTCGGTTTTGAACGCCTCATACTCTTCGTCACTGGAATGCAAAATATACGTGATGTTATACCTTTCCCGCGTACGCCTAAAAATGCTGATTTTTAGTTTTTGATAATCACTCAAAGATAGTTCTGTCGTTGAGTTGCGTTCAGTTATTTTTGGACTAGATCTCTGCAACATGAGTAAAAACGAATAAGTATTCATTGTTTTTTTATCTGTGCTGGACTTTTGTATAAGCATAAAGCGTATCGTTGTAGCTATGGTGGCTACTGTGTGTTTTTTGTCCGTATTGGGACAAACTGCACAGCAGACGGCATATATTAATCGTTACACTAGTCTAGCAATAGACCAAATGGTAAGATACGGTGTGCCGGCTAGCATCACAATGGCACAAGGTTTGCTTGAGAGTGCAGCTGGTACGAGCACTTTGGCGGTACGTGCAAACAATCATTTCGGAATTAAGTGTGGCAGTCAATGGACTGGACCATACATATTGCGTGATGACGACTACAGAAACGAACAGTTCAGAGTGTATGCTTCGGCTGAGGAATCATATGAAGACCATTCATTGTTTTTAAGGAAGAATGCACGTTATGCAAGTTTGTTCCGCTTAAAAATTACAGACTACAAAGGTTGGGCACACGGACTGAAAGCGGCAGGATATGCCACTTCGCCAACGTATGCACAAAACCTGATTCAACTGATCGAGAATTTTGAACTGTACAGGTTGGACTATTACTCCGTCAACAACCGCCATCACGCAGCCGTGTCTGCTAATGATGTGCCCATGTTGCATCCTGTTCAAATGTGTAATGGGAACTTCTATACTATAGCCCGCAATGGTGACACTTTCAAGAGTCTCAGTCGTGAGATGGGCGTTTCTGAGAGGAAACTACGCAAGTATAATGAAGTGGACAAGCACTACACATTAAGTGAAGGCGATATTGTGTATTTCGAGAAGAAACACAAGAAAGCGGCAAAAGAATATAAAAATGTATACCATAGGGTAGAACCAGGCGAATCAGTACATCGGATAAGTCAACAATATGGTGTCCGCGTCAAAACCCTATATCAATTAAATCATTTGCCTCATGACTACGTACCGAAGGTAGGTGATTTGATAAAACTCCGATAACATGGTACGCATCTCTGAAAGGATGTTCCAAGTGTTCGACTCAGGCATATTCAAAGCGGCACTTTTCGATCTCGATGGTGTGATTTTGGATACGGAACATCAATATACTGCGTTTTGGCATAAAGTGGCTAACGCATATTTCCCGGACAATCCGCAATTTCCCCAAGAAATAAAAGGACGGACTCTAGTTGAAATTTCCAATCTCTTTTTTTCTGACAAGCCAGACGTATTACAAGAGGTGAAGGCGTTACTTAATGCTCATCAAGAGCAGATGACGTACGAATATATCCCAGGTGCATTCGAATTTGTCTCATTGTTGCATAAAAATCGTGTACCAACGGCTATAGTTACGAGTTCTAACCAGAGCAAAATGCAGTGTGTATACGCCGCACGTCCTGAATTGCGTCGTTTATTTTCTGCTATATTGACAGCAGAACAGTTCTCGCGTTCCAAACCTGCGCCTGATTGTTATCTGCTAGCGGCTAAAACCTTGGGAATTCAACCAAATGACTGCTTAGTTCTTGAAGACTCGCGTACAGGACTGACATCGGGGAGACGAGCTGGAATGCACGTTCTGGGACTAGCCACTACGTTGCCGCGGAATGAAGTGAACGAACTTTCTGACTGGACTATCGCAAATTTCAATGAAATTATGTAGGAAATACATTATTTCCATGTCATAGCCAATTTGTATTCATATTAAGTATTAACTTTGCACGCAATTTCAGAACGTATCTCGTAAAAATTATATCATGAGTGGTTATTTAGTAGAAGACACCCGTAAAGTCACAACTCATCGTTTGCGTGAAATGAAACAGCAAGGCAAAAAAATAGCCATGCTTACGTCTTACGATTATACGATGGCCAAACTCGTAGATGAGGCAGGTGTCGATGTAATCCTTATTGGTGATTCAGCATCAAACGTCATGCAGGGCAACAGCACAACTGTGCCGTTCACTTTGGATGAGATGATTATTTATGGACGCAGTGTCGTACGTGCGGTAAAGCGTTCTCTCGTTGTCTGTGACATGCCTTTTGGAACGTATCAAGTTAATTGTACCGAGGGTGTGAAGAATGCAATACGCATTATGCAGGAAACCGGTTGTGATTGTTTGAAACTGGAAGGCGGAGAAGAAATAATCGATACCGTAAAAAAAATTCTCTCGGCAGGAATTCCCGTTATGGGACACCTGGGTCTGACACCACAGAGCATCAACAAGTTTGGAACGTTTGCTGTACGCGCCAGAGAAGAATCTGAAGCAAAGAAACTCGTTAACGATGCCCATCTGCTTGAAGAGGCCGGCTGTTGTGCTATTGTCTTAGAAAAGATTCCGGCAGTGTTGGCCGCACGTGTGGCCTCGGAACTCAAAATTCCTATCATCGGAATAGGAGCCGGACATGAGGTTGACGGACAAGTGCTCGTCATAGACGATATGTTGGGAATGGATCTGAGTTTTTCTCCAAAATTCCTGCGACGTTACGCCAATCTATCCGAAGTAATAACCACGGCTGTGGGACAATATGTCGCTGATGTCAAGTCGGTAAGTTTCCCTAACGATTCCGAACAATACTAAGTTTTGTATCAAATTGACGAAGTCCGGTATAGTTTTTTCTATATCGGACTTCGTCGCGTTTATGTCTGAGTAAAACTCAACAATATCAAACTCATAAAAAAACAAAAACAGTCTACCGCATGCCAAACATATTGAGCATGAAATCAAGTCAATCTCGAGAAAATTTTGTAATTTTGCAGCCAATAATTTGAAAACGGTAGTTATGTCTAAGAACTTTCCAGAACATAAAGGGCTGAACTTATCTCAAGTAAACAAAGATATGCTCAAGACTTGGACGGATGAAGATTTGTTCCATCGCAGTCTTGAAAACCGCAAGGGCTATCCTACATACGTCTTTTACGAAGGCCCTCCTTCAGCTAACGGACATCCCGGCATCCACCATGTACTTGCACGTACCATTAAGGATACTGTACTCCGTTATAAAACGATGAAAGGGTACAATGTTCCCCGTAAAGCCGGTTGGGATACACATGGATTGCCCGTTGAGCTGAGTGTGGAAAAGGAACTGGGCATAACAAAAGAGGCAATCGGCAAAACGATTACTGTTGAAGAATATAACAAGCACTGTCGCGCCGATGTCATGAAATATACCGCAGAATGGCGTGACCTTAGTGAACGTATGGGTTACTGGGTCGATTTGGATCATCCCTACATCACATACGAGAACAGCTATATCGAAACCCTGTGGTGGCTTCTCAAACAGCTATATAACAAAGGGCTGCTTTATAAAGGCTATACCATACAACCATACTCGCCAGCTGCGGGTACAGGACTCAGTAGTCATGAATTGAATCAACCAGGTTGTTACCGCGACGTTAAAGATACAACAGTAACGGCACAATTCAAGATTAAAAACCCACGAAAAGAAATGACTGAGTGGGGTACAGCCTATTTCCTCGCATGGACAACCACTCCATGGACGCTTCCCTCAAACACGGCGCTGTGTGTAGGGCCTAAAATCGACTACGTGTCTGTACAAACATACAATATGTACACGGACCAAAAAATCACCGTTGTTATGGCAGAAGCTTTGTTGGGCTCATATTTCAATCCTGCCGGACTTGAAAAGGATCTCAACGACTATACTCACGGAGACAAAGTAATCCCATACCGCATTGTAGGACATTACAAAGGTACGGACCTAATTGGTATGGAATATGAACAACTCATGCCATACGTAAATCCCGGTAACGGCGCGTTTAGAGTGATTGGCGGCGATTATGTATCGACAGAAGATGGAACAGGTATCGTTCACATAGCACCTACATTTGGTGCAGACGATGCTTTCGTTGCCAAACAAGCCGGCGTTCCCGCACTTATGGTCAAGGACAAAAAAGGTGACATGCGCCCACTAGTAGATTTGCGCGGCCGTTTCTATCCTATTGAAGACCTGGACGAAGACTTTGTAAAAGAATACGTAAATACAGAGATATATGCCCCATATGCCGGCCGTTATGTCAAAAATGCATACGACGAAACGCTGACAGAAAAAGACGAAACGTTGGATGTGGCCCTCTGTATGGACATGAAACAAAAAGGTCAGGCTTTCCGCATCGAGAAACACGTACACAGCTATCCTCATTGTTGGCGTACCGACAAACCTGTACTATATTATCCGCTCGACAGCTGGTTTATTAAAAGCTCTGCTTGCAAAGAACGCATGATGGAGCTAAATAAGAGTATCTTATGGAAACCTGAATCCACCGGAACCGGACGTTTTGGCAAATGGCTCGAGAATTTGAACGACTGGAATTTGAGTCGTAGCCGCTATTGGGGCACACCACTGCCAATATGGCGGAGTGAAACGGGCGAAGAATTGTGTATCGGCAGCATAGAAGAACTGTATAACGAAATTGAAAAGAGTGTTGAAGCCGGAATGATGGAGAACAACCCATTCAAATCTAATGGATTTATTCCTGGTGACTACTCAAAAGCCAATTACGATAAGATAGATCTTCACAGACCCTATGTTGACGACATTGTATTAGTGTCTGCAACGGGCAAGCCCATGAAACGTGAAACAGACCTCATAGATGTATGGTTTGATTCCGGTTCTATGCCTTATGCACAGCTACATTATCCGTTCGAAAACAAAGAACTCGTTGACAAAAACCTTTTCTATCCTGCCGATTTCATTGCTGAGGGCGTTGATCAGACACGTGGATGGTTCTTTACGCTACATGCCATCGCCTGTATGATATTCGACAGCGTCGCTTTCAAAGCTGTCATCAGCAATGGCCTGGTTTTGGATAAGAATGGTAGTAAAATGAGCAAGCGACTCGGCAACGCGGTTGATCCATTTGAGACTATAGAAAAATATGGGTCGGACTCCGTTCGTTGGTACATGCTTACTAATTCTTCGCCATGGGATAACCTCAAGTTCGATATCAAAGGTGTAGACGATGTATCCCGTGCTTTCTTTGGCAAACTCTATCAAACGTATTCCTTCTTGGCCATGTACGCAAATGTAGACGGCTTCAAGAACGACC
>CAMZHB010000043.1 GCA_947306605.1 uncultured Prevotellaceae bacterium
GTATTTATCATCGCCAGGTCCACGCGCTCCATCACATCATAGATGTCTTTGAAAAGACCGTTGGCATCACGTTCTTTCACGATACTGTCTGCAGCTGTAACACCGATTCCTTTAATCGCTCCCAGACCGTAACGGATATTGTTCGTATTGTTAACACTAAACTTAATGCGGCTCTCATTGATGTCAGGCCCTAAAGTTTCGATATTCATGGAACGGCAGTCATCCATGTATTTCGAGATTTCTTCCGTATCATCCAAACTCCGGCTCATCACAGCCGACATATACTGGGCAGGGAAATTAGCCTTAAGGTATGCCGTCTGATAAGCTACCCAAGAATAGCATGTCGCATGGCTCTTGTTAAAGGCATACATGGCGAACGCCTCCCAGTCATTCCACACTTTTTCCAATTTCTCGCGTTTGTAACCGTTTTTCTTGCCCCCTTCAAGAAATTTCTCTTTCAGATGCTCCATTTTGTCTTTCTGTTTCTTGCCCATGGCTTTTCGCAGCGTGTCACTCTCGCCACGGGTAAAACCAGCTATTTCACGCGAAAGAAGCATCACCTGCTCCTGATAGACCGTAATACCATACGTTTCCTTCAGGTACTTCTCCATACACGGCAGATCGTACTTAATAGTTTCGTCACCATGTTTACGCTTGATGAAACTCGGGATGTATTGCATCGGTCCAGGACGATACAATGCATTCATGGCTATCAAGTCTTCAAACACCGAAGGCTGCAGTTCACGGAGATATTTTTGCATGCCAACCGATTCAAACTGGAACGTACCGATGGTGCGACCGTCGCAGAACAACTGATACGTGGCCGGATCGTTGATGTCCAATTTGTCCATATCAATGTCCATGCCAAGGCTTATCTTGATGTTTTCAACAGCGTCTCGTATGATTGACAAGTTCTTCAGACCCAAAAAGTCCATCTTTATCAGTCCGGTCTCTTCAATCACGTTTCCTTCGTATTGGGTGCAGTTCATTTTCTCGCCCGTGCTCTTGTCTTCAGCCGTACTCAATGGCACCCAATCGCTTATTTCGTCACGACAAATGATAATGCCGCAAGCGTGAACTCCCGTACCGCGCACATTGCCTTCAAGCATTCTGGCGTAACGTATAGTTTCGCTCAGCAGCGGATTCTCCGATTTTTCGGCCGCTTGAAGTTCGGGCACAGCAGTAATCGCATTCGTCAGATTCATCTTGCGTGCCGTTCCGTCTGGCCAGTCTGGCAAGCGGTCGGGGATGGCCTTGATAAGGTCGTTGGTCACTGCAAGTGGCAAGCCTTCCACTCGGGCCACGTCCTTAATAGATGATTTCGTAGCCATGGAAGTATACGTAATGATGTGCGCCACCTTGTTGGCGCCATATTTTTTAGTCACCCAGTCCAACACACGTCCACGTCCGTCATCATCGAAATCTACATCGATATCGGGAAGTGAGATTCGGTCGGGATTAAGGAAACGCTCGAACAGCAAGTTGTACTTTATAGGATCAATCTGAGTAATGCCCAAGCAATAAGCCACGGCGCTACCGGCAGCGGAACCACGTCCGGGACCTACCAACACGTTCAATTCGTTGCGGGCAGCGGCGATGTAATCCTGCACAATCAAGAAGTAACCCGGGAAACCCATAGTCTTCATCACATGAAGTTCAAAGCGCAAGCGTTCGTCCACCTCAGACGGCACCGGATCGCCATAACGTTTGCGCGCACCGATATAAGTCAGTTCTTTCAGATAGTCTGCCTCCAACTTGATACGGTATAGCCGGTCGTAGCCACCTAACTTTTCTATTTTCTTCCGGCCTTCGTCCTCATTGCACACCTTATTGCCGTTCTCGTCATTGGTAAATTCATCGTAAAGCTCCTGTTCCGAAAACTTCTTGCGGTACAACTCTTCCGTGCCAAACGATTCAGGAATGGCAAAAGTGGGCATAATGGGCGCATGGTCAATGGTGTATTCCTCCACCTTGTCACACACTTCGCACGTGTTGCTCAAGGCTTCGGGTACATCGTCGAAGAGTTCATTCATTTCCCCTCGTGTTTTAAACCACTCTTGCTTTGTATAAAGCATACGTTTTGGGTCGGCCAGGTCCTTGCCTGTTGAGAGGCATATGAGACGGTCATGAGCCTCGGCATTTTCTTCATCCACAAAATGGCAGTCGTTGGTGCACACCAATTTCACCTGGTATTTCTCCGCCAGTTCCAGCAACACTTTGTTAACCTTTATCTGCAGCGGATAAGTTTCACGATTGGCACGCTGAGACGGGTCATTCACGATATGACGTTGCAGTTCCAGATAGAAGTCTTCGCCAAAAACGCGCTTAAACCACTCCACGCTACGTTCTGCCGCCGCTATGTCGCCGTCAATAATGTGTTTGGGTATCTCACCGCCCAAGCAGGCCGAGCTCACAATAAGTCCTTCATGGTAATGCTCCAATTGCTTGTGATCGGTACGGGGGCGCATATAGAAGCCGTCGGTCCAAGAGTTGCTTACCAGCTTTATCAGATTGCGGTAGCCCTTCTCATTCTTGGCCAGCACCACCAAATGCCAGCCCGACTGGTCTTCACGCCGGTCGCGGTACTCCATACCGCGCCTTGCCACATACATTTCGCAACCGAAGATGGGTTTGAACCGCAGCGTACGCCGCGCCAACTCCATTTCCTCGTCACAAACGGCCAGCAGTTCCTCGCGACTCTTTCCCAAATAAGGCAAGTCTTCCTTCTTCGTCGGGTCAGGCTTGTAACTGCCGTCTTCTATGGCCACGCGATGCGCCTCCCATTTCTTCAAGTTGCTCCTTGCTTTACCTTTTAAGGAATTCAGATAATTGAAATATTCCTTTACTCCCATCATATTCCCGTGGTCGGTAATCGCCATGCCGCGCATGCCGTCTTTTATCGCCTTGTCCACCAAACGTTTCACGCTGCTTTGGCCGTCAAGTATGGAATACTGGGTATGAACGTGTAGATGTACGAAATCTTGCATTTTTTACTTCGAGTATAGGTGTACAAAGATAGAAAAAAGTGGAGGGAATGACAAGAAAAACAGCATGAAGTTTCAATAAAAAAAACATAACTATCCAACGACATTTTCTATCGTGCAGAGTATCGGGATTTTCCAAACACGCGGAAACTTTTCCGGGAGCAGAATCCCCCACCCCTGAGCCGACATGGCAGATTTCGGGGGAGCAACGTCCGATTTAGAAAAATGGAAACGGGACCTATTTCGTCCGAAACCAGGCTTCGTTTGAACAAAATGAGACCTTGTCAGCCCAGAAGCCGCTCTTTTGGCCTTCACAGAGGGTTGGAAAAGCAAAAAGTCTGTTTTTTATTTTGCGCTTCAAACGTTTTGGCCTATCTTTGCAGATTAAATGGTAAAACAGTGGCAAAACCATGAACGCCATCGGTAAAATCAAGAAGATTAAAAGGCTGAAGAAAATCCGTATTCACCACGAAGGAACGCCCACGCTCATCGTCAGCGCCATCGTGCTTCTCGGACTCTGTACTGCGGCATACTTTGCCTTCGGGCTGACCGTGCCGTTTTATGTGCTGGTGGTCTTGGCCGGTGTCACCTACGCCATTCTCGTCAACTTCTTCCGCTGCCCCATCCGCATCTTCGGACAAGATACTGAAGGCATTGTGGTGGCGCCGGCCGACGGCAAAGTTGTCGTCGTGGAAGAAGTGGAAGAAAACGAATATTTCCACGACCGCCGTCTCATGATTTCCATTTTCATGTCATTGGTCAATGTTCATGCCAACTGGTTCCCGGTTGACGGCTACGTAACCATGGTCAGGCACGAAAACGGCAATTTCCACAAAGCCTTCCTGCCCAAGGCCAGCGTCGAAAACGAACGCTCCACCGTGGTCATCCGTACATCCGACGACAGCGAAATACTGGTGCGCCAGATTGCCGGAGCCCTGGCCCGCCGCATCGTGACCTATGCCCGTGCTGACGAAGAATGCTACATTGACGAACACCTCGGTTTCATTAAATTCGGTTCACGCGTGGACGTATACCTGCCTCTCGGCACCGAAGTGTGCGTCAGCCACGGACAAAGCACCGTTGGCAACAACACGGTCATCGCTAAACTCAAGTCATAACCGCAATGGCGTCTCTCATCGCACGCTCCATTCCCAACACCATCACCTGCTGCAACCTGCTGTCAGGTTGCGCCGCCACACTGGCTGCCATCAACGGAGCTGACTACCGGCAGGCCCTCATCTGTATTATTATAGGTGCGGTATTCGATTTCTTCGACGGCTTCGCAGCACGGATGCTTCATGTCACATCGCCCATCGGCAAAGAATTAGACTCGTTGGCAGACGTCATCACATTCGGACTGGCACCGGCTGCCGTCGTATGGGCATATCTCAACGAGAATCATTTCCTCTTAAGCGTCGCACCCTTCCTCATGGTGGCCTTTTCGGCCCTGAGATTGGCCAAGTTCAATCTTGACGAACGCCAGACCACTTCGTTCATCGGTCTTCCCACGCCGGCCAACGCCCTGTTCTGGACCTCGCTCATTGTGGGATTGGACAGTCAAGAAACTCTCTTCAGTGGCACAAACTGGGTTCTGCTCATCGGAATCTTCATCAGTTGTTGGCTGCTTGTGGCAGAAATCCCCATGTTTGCCCTTAAATTCAAAAACTTCAACTTCCGCGACAACGTCGTGCGCTATCTGTTCCTATTCACGTCGCTTGTCCTTATCCTGCTGCTCGGAGTACCAGGCATCGCTGCCGTCATCGTGTGGTACGTCATCCTCTCGCTCCTCACGCAGCACACTCAACAAACTAAACATAACGAGTCATGAGTTTCTTTAGTTTTTTGTGTCTAATGCTTCTGTTATGGCTTCTTTGGAAACCATTCAAGACCATATCCGATGCCTTGCGCAACGACCGTACCAGGCACACTCAAACGAGCAGCCGCCAACAAACGTCTCAATCCCCCAAGCAACCGGACGAGAAAGACGAGATCGTACCTAACGGCGCAGGGGAATACATCGATTACGAAGAAGTGAAAGACGATTCCTCGTTATCAGGCTAACACCTATATTTATATTTATTATTAAAGAATGCGGGCAGTATCTCCTATGGAGGTGTTGCCCGCATTCTTATACTTCGATACGTTCGTCTACTTCATGGCCTTGATTACAGCCACAATGTCGGCTGAATCAATGGCACCGTCACCGTTTACATCTGCCTTCTTGTCACCGTCGGGCATTTCCTTAATTACAGCCACAATGTCAGCTGAATCAATGGCACCGTCACCGTTTACATCTGCCTTCATCAAATTTCCTGTTATAAATTTGAAGCGGAGAGTCTGACCGTCAGTGGGGTAATGGGCACGTTCACCTTTCTCTCCAGGATTGGTGTTGAACATTAATTCCAGCACATATGCCGTGTTGCTTTCCAATCCTTCCAACGCGTTGATGTTCTTGTCGCCAGTTACCCACACTCCATTACCCTGATCAGTGGCGTATATTTGCTTCCATTGGTGCTGACCGGCGGATTGTCCTTGTAACGAAATGTCATAGTCCATGAACACTTCTGTCACGTTTCCCTGCGTCTTAACCGTAAAGTTCTTCAGTACAAACGTGGTCACGTCTTCAACTTCCATTTTCGTCCCACCCTCGTCTTCCAACTCTATCGTGAATTGTTCAGAATTTAACGTGAAAGCCAACGTCACCGCCTTGATGACAGGTTTGTCGGACACATCGCCGCCCACATAAACCTCATCATTCAGATAGACGGTGAAAGTGGCAGAGTTCTCATTTTTATAGTTCCACCATGTCTCGGCAATGTCTTGCACAATGGTATAAACATTAAGACCTCCGGCATCGGCAGGCACGACGTCTTGGCCTAACTGTAACTTGCCCTTCATCTGGCATACTATCTTTTTAATGCTATAATGCTCCGACTCGCCCATGGCAAAGCAGCCATCAGGAATGGCATAATTGCCCGAAGCCGTAATGGTCACTTCATTCATACCACCACAATATCCGGCAAACTGACTGGGCATTAAAGCCACTTCATTCACGAACAAGCGTTTGATATTGTCCTTTGCAGACATTTCCACACCCGCTAATTCCTTGGTGTACTTGCGGAACAAGGGTTCCCAATAATTCTCATCAGCCAAGTCGTCTGCTGTGAAGGCCGCTGCCTTCGATGCATCGATGCGCTCAAGAGTCAGTTGGAATTTGATACCGTCCGTACCGTAGGTATCGAGCGTAAACTTCCAATTGTTCTCAACATTCTCCCCTGAGAATTTCAAATATTTGGGCTGGTCACCCTCCATTTCAATCACAGGATCGGACAATGTAATTTTTGCCATGCCGCTCAGGCACAGCATCAGTCCTACCAAAGAAAACATTACTTTCAACTTTCTCATTGTTTCACCTTTTATAATTAAATTAGCATATTACCTAACTATAAGCATTCTTTAAAACTCTGCAAAGTTAATAATTGGTCCAAATCCGGACAAAGATATCAGACTTTTTATTTGGTCACACCAAATAAAAATGTCACTTTTGCATTATGGAAATGACTTGGGAATTTATATTACGCATCTTCGTGGCAGCCATGTTGGGCGGCCTCATCGGATTGGAACGCGAATACCGTGCCAAGGAAGCCGGCTTCCGTACCCATTTCCTTGTGGCTCTCGGTTCGGCTCTGTTTATGATTGTGTCAGCCTACGGTTTCGATCGGCTGTCGCTGTCGCCCGAACAGCGCTGGGACGTGGCGCGCATTGCCGCCCAAGTGGTCAGCGGCATCGGTTTCATCGGCGCCGGCACCATCATTTTCCAACGGCGTGAAAACGCAATACGCGGTCTCACCACCGCCGCCGGCCTGTGGGTCACCGCCGCCATCGGCCTGGCCTGCGGAGGTGGCATGTACATCCTCGCCGCTGCAGCCACCCTGTTGGTACTCGCCGGACTGGAGGTATTCAAATTCATTTTGCGAAGGCTCGAGCACAAACACAAAGCGGCCGAACGCGCACAGAGCAATCTCCCGTGAACGTCGGCAACTCCGTTCTCCAACGTCTCCTCGCCTTGCGCGATACCAAGTACGGCACGTTCCAGGCCGCGCTCATACCCACGGTGGCATCCCACACCGTCATCGGTGTGCGCACACCGGCCCTGCGCCAACTGGCCAAAGAACTTGCCGGGACAGACGAAGTCAAAGACTTCATCGCCTGCTTGCCCCACACCTGGTTCGAAGAAAACCAACTCCACGCATTCATCATTGCCGGCATCAAAGACTTCCAGGCTTGTCTCACCGCCGTCGGGCTTTTCCTGCCCTACATTGACAACTGGGCCACCTGCGACCAGCTCTCGCCCAAAGTCTTCAGCCGCCACCGCGATGCCCTGTTGCCCCACATCCGGCAGTGGCTCCACAGTCTACACCCGTACACCGTGCGTTTCGCCATAAAAATGCTTATGGACCATTTCCTTGGCGACGCCTTCAGCCCCGAATACCCCGAAATGGTGACCAGCGTGCAACGTGACGAATATTATATAAGGATGATGCAAGCCTGGTATTTCGCCACAGCCCTCGCCAAACAATGGGACGCCACATTACCCTACCTCACCGAAGCCCGTCTCGCCCCGTGGGTACACCGCAAAACCATACAGAAAGCCATCGAAAGCTACCGTATCACCGACACCCGAAAAGCCTTTCTCAAGACATTGAGATAAAAAGGCACAAATCTCACCGTTTTCCAGTATTTATTTCTCCACCATCCTCGGACACACCGGGTCCGTCAAACGGACGATGCGGTCATACTCCACCGAAATAACCCCCTTCACTTTGCGGAAATAAGCCATCGTCTCTTCAAGCGTCATCGACTGCGGCTTGCAAATAGCCATGCCATGAATCAGGCGGTAATCATATTTCACCTCGGCACCTGTCCGGCATATGGCCTGTAAGAGCGGTGCCTTGCCCACCACAGAGTCATACATCACGAGAAACGTCGTGGCAGAATATTCCTGGCCAGGTATCCCCACATGTCCCTCAACCGGCACAGACAAAACCGCCCGCTTCGTACGGCAAGAGCTCACAACCGACAGCAACACGACGGACAACGCCAGAACAATAATAACGCGTTTCATACCTACAAAATTACTAACACCACTTCATAAAAACGGAAACGCATACGGGAAAAATCATGGCGGACTGGGCTGCGCTGACTTATATACGATGACTTTGTAAACACATACAGGTAAAAAATCTCGCTTTATTTGGCATTTTTCATCCAGAGGTCAAATCTCGGCACTCAAAAATGGGACCTCGAGCCGCAGAAACGGCGTCTCAAAACGCAGAAACGCCGTTTCTAATTTCACAGTTAATTTTCATTCTTCATTTCTCCATCGCTCTTCGGGCGTAAAATATTACGCCCCTACATTTTTTATTATTAATTGTTCGTTATTAATCGAAAAGTACTATCTTTGCAACAAATAACCTCCAAAAACAAAAAAGACAATGAAAAAATCATTACTACTGTTGATTTTCTGTACCTTCGTGAGTCTATGGACTATAGCGGTTAAAGCCGATATAACCTTGAGCAAAGAGTACTTTCCTGACGATTCTTTTCGTGAAGACCTCGTGAGAATCCTCGGAATTAAAGAAGGTGACGTCATCACTGAAGAAAAGATTGCTTCAACTAAAACACTTGACATCCATTCCAACTATTTCATTGGAGAAGACGGTCTTTCAGGTATTGAATATTTCACAGCATTGGAAGAACTGGATTGTTCCTCATGTATGTTGACTGCTCTTGATTTGACGAAAAACAAGGCTCTGAAAAGGCTGAATTGTGCAAGTAATTACCTTACATCCCTCAATATTAAAGGACTTGACCGTTTGGAATACTTAAATATTCACAGGAATTATGATTTGCCGGCACCGGACTTAAGCACCTGTTCCGCTTTGACTGAAATCAACTGCGGTACCAATGGTTTCAAAGGGGAATCGATGGATTATCTTGTTGAACATCTGCCCCAAAGAATGAATGAAGCAAAAAAGGGTGCCTTTTGTGTTTTCAATCCACGGAATGGCGATTTGGAAAAGAACGAATGTACAAAAAAGCAAGTAGCTACAGCCTTGGGAAGAGGATGGCAACCGATGTATTGGAATGGAAGATCGTGGCATAATTATGAGGGAATTCCAACCGATGACCTTATTTTCACTCTTAGAAATGGAGAAATCTCTGAAGAAAACAGCAAAGACTTCATTGTCATATTGAATACGCTGATGGATACGGGAGAATTGATAGGTAACGAAGGAGATGATGGAACCGCTTTTACAAATAAAGACGGGAAACTGTTGTTCTCATTACAAGTTCCCGAAGAGGGAAAAGTCATTGTGTCACTGGCTGAAGATGTGAGCACTGCTGACAATATTACCCATGAACTGACAAACGAAGAG
>CAMZHB010000044.1 GCA_947306605.1 uncultured Prevotellaceae bacterium
TCTGTACTTCGCTGGTATAGGATATCAGCTGGCGCGAGAGGGACTTCTGAGCAATAATGGCGGCATGGTAAACCACGTGGGCGGCATTTGTGACGCCTTCACACAGTTGTGTCACGTAGAACGGGCCACCTACATCGTCGAGTGTGCCCAGTTCTTTCAACTTATTGGTTACTGTGAGCAAGTCAACGGGCTTTTGCTCGGACGAGAGCTCTCTTATGGCTTCGTAAACCAGTTGGTTTCTCTTCTCATAAAAGCTTTCGGGCTGCAAAATCTCACATACGAGGTCGAAAGCTTTACCATCAATCATCAATGCGCCCAATACGGCACGCTCAAGTTCGGGTGCCTGCGGCTGCAGGTGGGCATAGTTTTCTTCTTGTGAAGCCCCTACTACACTTTTTCGGCTTCTTGTTCTGTTATCAGGCATATTCTTTCTGCTATTTGGTGCAAAGATACACAAAAGTCAGAGGTAATCGCTACGATGTGGGACATAAAATTTTCTATATTTGGTATTGTTTGTTTTATGTCCGACTTAGGAAAAAACATATCAAACTTTCATTTATCAAAAATCCGCATTCATCACATTTTCTCCACCTTACGGACTATCTTGTCATACCATCTCGCCGGCAAAAGCCGTTTGGCCAGCACGGCAGGCCTTGCCAAAAACCCCGTAAGGTACCTGGCACGCGGCGAAGGCGACACTAGAGCTTTCACTATGCATTTGGCAATGCTTTCTGGAGGTGTACACCAGCGGAGGGCATACATACGTTTCATGGTGTCGGCTACCCGGTGCGACGAAGCCTCATATTGACCACCGCAAGACGTTTCTTCCAAATGGCGGATGGCTACATCGGGCCACGACGTTCGGATTAGTCCCGGCTCAACCAGGCATACCTTTACGCCAAACGGCTCCACCTCAAGCCTCAAACAATCTGTAAAACCTTCCAAGGCATATTTCGAAGCGTGATACCACGCTCCGTAAGCCGTATGCAGACGTCCGGCCATCGATGACACATTTACGATGCGCCCTCTGCTTTCCCGCAGCGCAGGAAGGGCATGTCGTACCATGCAGGCCAAGCCTATAAGATTCACATCCAGTTGTTGGCGAGCCTCAGTCAGAGGTACATTTTCCACGGCTCCATATAAACCGTAGCCAGCGTTGTTTACTAACGCGTCAAGACGACCTTCACGCTCCAAAACCGTTTGTACACACAAGCGGCAGGCTTCTTCGTCTGTAACATCCAAAGACAGAATACCGATTCCCTGCTCTTGCAAATCGCACATCCGTTCCAGACGACGGGCTGCACCATATACGCGCCACCCGGCCTGACATAGCATCAGCGCAGCAGCATGTCCGATGCCGCTGCTGGCTCCTGTAACCAAGACTACCTTACCTTGATTCATCTGCATTCAATTTGGATTTACAAAGTTAAGATTTTCATTCCGCAAAATCCCTTTTATGGACCAATTCATTTGGATTATACAGAATTTTCCGTAATTTTGAACAACCAAAAACCGACTAGCGATGATCTGCTTCCCAAACGCAAAAATAAATCTCGGACTTTACGTCACCGAGAAACGGGATGACGGCTACCACAACATAGAAACGTTGTTCCTACCCGTTCCTTTACAAGATGTACTCGAAATAAAACCGCTCGATTTTTATGACACCGAGTACGAGTTGCAACTTGCCGGAACCCCTATCGAAGGTAAGCCGGACGACAATTTGGTTGTCCGCGTGTTTCTCTCACTTAAACACGAATTTCATTTGCCTCCGCAAACCATACATCTGTACAAACGCATCCCAACTGGGGCCGGGCTCGGCGGAGGCAGCAGTGACGCTGCGTTTATGATGAGATTGCTTAACGAACAGTTCAAACTGGGTCTATCGACACAAGACATGGTCGACCGCCTGTCTGATTTCGGCGCCGACTGTCCCTTTTTCATACGCAATGAATCTGCCTTAGCCCACGGCATAGGCGACCAATTGTCAACCTATCCCATAGATTTGTCCGACTACCACATTCTTATTGTAAAGCCACCCCTTTCTGTATCCACACGAGAGGCATATGCCGGAATCGAACCTTCACAACCGAAGCACGATTTCCGTACTGCGTTGAGTCAACCCGTAGAAACCTGGCGCGAAAGCATTAGTAACGATTTCGAACGCCACGTTTTCCGACTGTATCCTCAGATTGCGGCCATCAAAGAAACACTTTACGATATGCATGCCATATATGCATCGATGAGTGGCAGCGGTAGTGCCGTCTATGGCCTGTTCCACCATCCCTTCGAAGAAGCTGCTGAAATCTTCAAAGATTGTTTCGTATTCCAAAGCCGTCTTGTCGTCCACCCTGCCACATTTTCTTAAACGCAACCATGATTTTCTACTTCTCAGGTACAGGAAACTCTGCATGGGCAGCCCGTTCACTTGCCGACAACTTAAACGAGAAACTCGTCAGCATCGCAGAAGCACTTCAAAAAAACGATACCTTATATAATATATTGCAAGAAGAATCCGTCGGATTTGTCTTCCCGACCTACGGATGGGACATCCCACCCATTGTAAGGACTTTTATAACTTGTCTGTCGCTCCAATACCAAGACAAGAAGGGTATCAGTCGGCACAAAAACATGCTCGACAGTACATATATCTATTTTGTAACCACCTGCGGCGACGATACGGGCAAGCTGCTCAAACGTGTACGTCAGGCATTCACTCTTCGAAATCTCCATATTGACAGTGCCTGGACCATTGTCATGCCTGATTCTTACGTATGTCTGCCTGGATTTGACGTAGATTCGGATAAACTCAAAGAAAGCAAGCTATCGGCAGCGCCACAACGGCTACAAATGATTGCAACTCATATAAAACGCAAACAACGTGGGGTATTCGATGTTCATCCGGGCCATTTCCCATATACCAAGACCTACATTCTCGGCGGCTTATTCAGACACTATTTGATGGATGACAAGCCTTTTCACACCAAAGATTCATGTACACAATGCGGAATCTGTGTTGACGTATGCCCCACCAAGAATATAATTATCGGCACCGAGGGCCCGCATTGGCAAAACCAGTGTACGATGTGTCTCGCTTGCTATCACCATTGTCCGTCTCATGCCATTGCATACGGAAAACAAACTAAACACAAAGGACAATACCTTCATCCGGAAGCACCTCGGACAAAACGGGCATAAACACCGCTTACGTCCGTACCATAACCATGTTACAAAAATGCAGATAAAAGACAGGCGGCACAACGTTTGTTGTGCCGCCTTCAATGAGCCGAAACCCGGACTCGAACCGGGGACCTATTCATTACGAATGAATTGCTCTACCAACTGAGCCATTTCGGCTTTCGCTTAACGCAGTGCAAAGTTAAAGTGAATTTTTGAAAGAGCAAAGTATTTCAGAAAGTTTTTTGGATTTCATCAAAAAAAAACAGAACCATAAAAGAAACGGTACACACTATTTCAGAGAAATGTCGTACTTTTGCACTCAATAATAATTGCATCTTTATGAACAGGAAAAAAGTATTTATTATCCTTTGTCTCATATCCCTGCTTCTTGTCGGGCTTGTTTATTATATATTTCTGGCTCCCATATCCACTAGCAGCGAAACCGTCTCTGTAAATATTGACAACAACGACACGTCTGACTCCGTATGGACAAAAATTGACAGTACAGCACATCCGAGACAATTAATCGGACTGAAATCGCTTTCTGCCTTACTTGGCTATTCCAAACATATACATAGCGGTCACTATGAGATACTGACAAGCACCAATAGTGTGTCTTTGATGAGAAAACTTAAAAACGGGCGGCAAGATCCATTATTACTGACTATTCCAGAAGCACGTACAAAAGAACAATTGGCTGAAAAACTGAGCCATCGCCTAATGATGTCGGCCGACAGCCTGCTTGCTGTTATGAATGACTCCGTCAGATGCGCCTGGCTCGGAACTGACACGGCAAATGTCATAGGTATGTTCTTGGCAAACAGTTACGAGGTGTATTGGAATTTGACACCGGCACAACTCATGGAAAGAATGAAACGGGAATGGGACACCTGGTGGACTATAGAAAGGAAACAGTCCGCCGCAAACATCGGCTTAACCCCCGCAGAAGTGATTACATTGGCTTCCATCGTTGATGAAGAAACCTCAAACAACAACGAAAAACCAACCATTGCCGGTATGTATCTGAACAGATTGCACTCAGGCATTCCTTTACAGGCCGATCCGACCGTCAAGTTTGCCTTACGTCGGTTTGAACTGCGCCGGATTTATCATGAGATGCTTAAAACTCCGAGTCCATACAACACATATATGACTAAAGGCCTGCCTCCAGGTCCGATACGCATTCCTTCGGCGAAGGGAATCGAATCTGTACTTCATGCAGAGAAACATGACTATATGTATATGTGCGCCAAAGAAGATTTTTCGGGAAAACATAATTTTGCAAAGACATTTACGGAGCATTTAGACAATGCCAAGCGTTACTCAATGGCATTAAACAAACGGGGCATTCAGTAGAATGCCCCGTTTGTTTATCTTCCGGATTCTTTTACCAGTTCTCTGACGCAATTATTGAATTTTGTACTGTCAATAAGCTTTTCTAACGTCATGTGCATCCGGTAGCGCCAATAATGACGCGAAACTGAAGGGTTGTTGATTTGTTCAATCGATATATCTGTCGAACGTAACGCCTCGTCCATTGCAATCCAGTCCTGCCAAGCCAAAATGCACAACACAGAAGACGAATGCAAGTGCCTCCTAATTGTTTGTCGACACAACTCTGCTGGCATATCCAATGGTGCAGCCCCATCACAGTGCAATACATTATTATAATAGTCTTGCGCAGCCTCTCGATTCTGCCGCCACCATAGGCGGAGAGGAGCCATATCATGGGTTGTTATTGTATCATCCGAAAGATAGGGATTGTCATAGACGTTAGCAAACCGTCCCCAAAAGGACTTTGGCATGCTTTCAACCTCAAGTGAAAGAATGCTTAAACGGCTTAGTACCTCTTTCATACTTTCAGGAACCATCCCCAAGTCCTCTGCACATGGCAACATTGGGGTTGATGAGGTCAATATCTCCAATTTCTTTATTGCACCTTGAGCCCACCAAGCATCATGCCGGTTGTAGAAGAAATCACGTGAGATATTGTCGAAAGCCTGGCGGTCAGAGTCAGACATACGTCGATAGGCATAAGTACGCCACGCGGCTATATTCGGATGGTATTTGGCTTCATCATTAGCGTCTTGAATAAAGAGGACATCAGATGCGGCACGCATCAGACCTTGTCGGACAGGGCCTTCGACTGTCTCATCTACAATCTGTCGTTGCGAAAGATACGGTGCTTTTAGTATATATGAGTGGTCTTCATCTGTGAAGAAACGCATCTTAACAACTTCACAATGGTCACCGAACAAATCGTTTAATTCTTCTTCTGAGAAATGCGGCTGGGTATACGCATTTGGATTTGACGAAAAACCATAACCGTGAATCTCTGCCTCAGTCAGGGGAATAGCAGGATTGAAATGTCCCAACGTTCCATAAATATATTGATACGGAATTTCCCAAATCCTCATAAAGCCAAGGACATGGTCAATACGATAAGCATCAAAGTACAGTGACATCTTCGACAATCGCTTTTGCCACCATGAACCTCCGTCTTCCAATATCGCATCCCAATTGTACGTCGGAAAGCCCCAATTCTGTCCTGTCTCAGAAAAGAAATCGGGAGGGGCACCTGCTTGACAATCAAAATGGAAATATCGTGGATGAAGCCATGCTGTCGCACTGTCTCTGCTGATACCTATGGGTATATCCCCTTTTAGTGCCACGCATTTTGAGCGTGCATACTCGTGAACAGATTTCAACTGCTTCTCAAGCAAATATTGTACCCACTGGAAGAATAGAAAATCATCTTCATACCCCATACGACGCAGCCAAGCCGTTACCTCATCCTTATTATATGTATTGTGTTCCGGCCAACGATGAAAATCCGAAGTATGATAAACCTTCTGCAACACTCTAAATGCCACATAAGGGTAAAGCCACGACTCATTTGCAGAAACATATGCCTTGAATTCTTTCCTGCGGGCCACACCACGATGTTCTTCAAAATACTCCCGCAGATACGACATCTTCAAATCGTTCGCCATCTCATAGTCAACTTGCTTCAGCCGATTCAACGCACGTCTCTGCTCCTCATACGTAGCCTGTCGCTCCCCGTTCTTCAGAGTCAAGTCATGTAAATCTGCATACATCGGGTGGAGCGCAAAAGCCGAAACACCATTATAAGGATATGAATCCTCCCATCCTCCTGAACGTGTTGTGTCATTAACTGGCAAAACCTGAATAACGTGCAAACCACACAAAGCCGCCCAATCTATCAAAAGCCTTAAATCGCCAAAATCCCCGACACCGAAACTACGACAGCTGCGTAATGAGAAAATAGGAATCACTACACCAGCATAACAAGGCATACACTCACGCAGACGTGGACGGTCCTCCTGTGTCACATTCCATAAACCACCGCCCTCATACCTCCGGTTTGAGCCTTCTTCCCATGCTACATCACCACTTGTCTCATCAACATATACATACTTATATTCAAAAGCCGACGCCGACACGGATACAACAAATTCCCACGAATACGGCCTTATACACCGCGCTTTCACACCGCGCGAAACATCCCATTCACCCAACATAACGTCGCTACCCGTCAAAAACAAAGCCTTGCCGCGCGCCACAGAAAAACCGTTCACTTGAAAACGTACCACATGCCCCAATTGATCACATATCTCTCCAGCATCCTCTACGATTGCCCTATCATGCGGCTCGACCACACGCGCCCAATCATTAATTTTCAGTTTCCCTCGCTTTATTGCGACATCCGCATTCCAAAGACACGACACTCTTTCCAAATCATTTCCTGTCAAACGCACAGAATGAAAAACGCCCTCCAACTCCTCGTCAACAACACACCCGTTCTCAACCACACGGAAACGGAAATACACCACTCGACGCTGACAAGCCATCCCACAATAAGTCCAATGTCGACCGTCTTCGCTCACCAACGCCGTCACACCACACACGCTGTTCCCTATGACATCGTCATAAAACACGACCTCTACCACACCACGCGTCCAATACTCCACACACAATTCCAGCATACAACCGTCCTTCACCTCGTCCTCTACATTCATCTCTTTATTCTTATACTATACATCCTTACCCAGTCCCCTCAAAAAATCTACCGCACTATGTAATGACTCCGGCTTGCCCACATCCAGCAAACGCAAGTTTTCCTGAACAATACCTTTGATACGCAGACGCCCACACTGATGTATATAAAAATCCATAATGCCGAACCGCTCTGGCCAGCCCTCCATCGCCCTGAACGCTCCTGGACCAATTATCTGAATACCAGAAAAAGCCAGACTGTGCAACGACGAAACATCAATATTCCCATAAGGAGAACGCACCTCACCCGTCTTCACATTCGTCCAACCAACCATGCGCATATCTTCATCAAAAAGCAAACGGCGGTTTGAAATGCGGTCGCTCACCAGCAACACAGCATCCTGGTCCGACGCCGCACCACACAGTACATCCAAGTCAGCATTACTTAAAATATCCACATTATGCGCTAATACCCACTCACACTCAGACACACTGAACGCCCGCAGCAAGCCACCGCCAGTGTCAAGCAGCGCGTCGCGCTCATACGACACACGCACACTAGCACCTATCTCACCCCACGACAGCAAAGCGTCAGCTATCATATCGCCCAGATGATGAACATTAACTACCACCTCACTCGGATGCAATACCAACAGATTACGCAACACGCGCAACAACAAAGGCACACCACCGACCTCCAACAACGCCTTAGGACATACGTCCGTCAACGGGCGCAAACGTGAACCGTAACCGGCCGCAAATATCATCGCTTTCATTTTTCTTATTTTGACTGCAAAATTAATGTTTTCCAATGGAAGTTTCGCCATATGGACGAATTATATCACCATGCTGGACGCGGTGTTCGAGTTTTTATTCGTATTTTTGCATGAGGTTTTCCATTTTCTCAACTATGACAGAACGGTATCGAGTGGAGTTGAAAGTGGCGGGACTTTCCCGCGGTGTTTCCGACACAGATATGTTTATTCTCCTCCTTCGTGAGGCGGGCAGCAAACGTATGCTGCCCTTGCTACTGTGTGAAGAGGAAATGCAGACGCTATCAATGGTAATGAACCCCACAACACGGGGAAGGATACCGCTGACAGAGTGCGTAAAGCATATGACAGATGTCTTCGGGATTATCGTAGAGGAGGTGGAAATCAGCAGCGTGCTCGACGGAAGGTATACGGCGCTGATGACATGCTGCCAAAACGGACTGAGGGAACACGTGAGGGTGACGGCAGTCGATGCCGTCGTGATGGCACTAGTTTACCGATGTCCAATCTACATACGTGCCACGCTACTGGAACGTCAAGTACCCTACCAACGAGGGAAAGACTCGGTGGTACTACCTATTGACACACTGACAGTTGAACTTCTGGAAGAGGCTCTTCAACGGGCTGTAAAGAACGAGAATTACAAACTAGCTTCGCGATTGCGGGACGAACTGATAAGGAGAAGATGAAGGAGGAACGCTTTTTTTATTGCCCCGAAGTAAAAACTGTTAGCTACCTGCCAGAAGAAGAGGCAGCTCATGCATTGCGCGTACTGCGCATGCTGCCAGGAAGCACAATTACACTGACGGACGGGCGAGGCGGTGTCTACGAGGCGTATATTACCGCGACGACGAAACGGGAATGCCACTTTACTGTAATAAAGGAAACAAAAAAAGGACACAACTGGAAGGGGCATCTGCACTTGGCTGTGGCGCCAACCAAACACATGGACCGCACGGAGTGGCTTGTAGAAAAAGCAACAGAAATCGGGTTTGATGAAATATCGTTTCTGAATTGCCAATTCTCAGAACGGCGGCATATCAACAGGGAACGTATTGAAAAAATTGCCATCGCTGCCATGAAGCAAAGCCACAGTGTCTGGAAGCCGCAGGTAAACGGACTAGAGGAATTCGATGCGTTTATCAGGAAGCAGCGCAGTGGAAGAAAGTATATCGCTCACTGTTACGACGACATAGAACTGTGTCCGAAGGGGAAGCCTTTTCTGCCCATCGCTCTGAACTGCGGGGAGGTGACAGACGAGACAGAGGATATTCTTATTATGATAGGGCCAGAAGGTGACTTCAGCATTGATGAAGTGAAGTTGGCAATGGAGCATGGCTACCGGGGTGTCAGTCTTGGCCGTAGTCGT
>CAMZHB010000045.1 GCA_947306605.1 uncultured Prevotellaceae bacterium
GGATGGCCGTGAGCACATCGATGGTGATTCCCATCTGTCCGGCCACGCCCGGTGCTTCGGTGGCCATGAGCACGGGTTTGAAGAAGTGGAAGATGAAGTATCCGCTGATCCAACTGACGGCAATTTTCCACTGGAAGGGGAACACTTCCTTGAAATATGCGATGCGTGACGTGACTTTTTCGCGGGCCACGCCGGCGAGTATCTTGCCCAGCGGCGTGAACAGCAGGAAGGCCAGCGACGTGAGCACGTAGGTGATGTTGCCGATGCTCAGGGCGTAGAGTTTGGCGCCGAGGAGGAAGCTGACGATGACGCTGACGGTGTAGATGAGATATTTCCAGAAGAAGTAGCGGGCCACTTCCTTGACCTTGCCCATGCCTTGCAGGAAGCTGAAGAGCGGTGTGAGCAATAGGTGGAGCGTGGTGGTGAAGCACAGGATTATCCACGGTGTTTGCCATTCCACCCCATGGTATTTCGAGGCGAAGTGGGCAAAGAAGGCGCTGCCTCCCAAAATCAGTGTGAGGAACAGCAGCAGGGCGAAAAACACGTACCACTTGGCGCTGAATGCCAGCAGGGAGCCCAGCCGTGAGCGATAGTATTCTTCACCTGTCAGGCGGTGTCCTTGCCAGCCGAGGTGGGCCATTTCGTGGGCGGCAAATTGGGTGATGACGGTGTTCATGCCCAGTTCGAAGAACACCTGCAGGGCGATGATGCTCTTGAACGTGTAGTAATAGTCCTGCTCTTCTTTGGAGAGGCACCACAGGATGAACATGGACGTGACAAAGCCGCCTATGGCCCCCACGGCTTGGGCGCCGGTGGTATAGGCAATGGATTTGTCGATGCCAATGAGACGGGTGATGCGTTGCAGGAAGGTCATCGTTTTTGGTTTTATTTTTGGAAAGACCGAAGTGGGGCTTCAGTAATTAGAAACGGCGTCTCAACATTTTGAAGCGGGACTTCTGTTTTCTTTTATGCTTGTCACTCTTTATGGGTAGGTTCGAAATATTCTGTCCGTAATGTTAGACCGGCTTCGCGGCGCATGTAAGTCTCTTTGCCTGCTGTCGACAGATAGTAATCGTCGATGGCCAGACGGCGGATGCGCGGCCAGTGAGCCAATGTCCCTTCCGTCAGGGCGTCGTTGAGCCGCTCTATGACGGCAGACCCGATGCCGCCGCTTTTCTGATGCTCTTCAAGGACGACCATGTTAGGGTGGCGTGTGGCCAGGCGTGCCAGGGCTTCGGCACTGAGGGGCTTGACGAAAGGCAAGGTATAGACGGCGGTGTCGATGCCGAGGGCGTCGATCTGACTGACGGCTTCGCTGAGGACGGAACCGGTGGTGAGCAACAGGTTGGGGCTGGCTGATTCTTTCAGGCAATGGGGCTGGCCCAACTCGATGGCAGTGGCATCGTCGGGAAACACTTGCTTTTCGCCGGCTTTGCCCAGACGGATGTACATCGGTCCCTCGAACCTGGCCGAAAGGGTGGCGATGGCGCGGGCCTCGCTGGGGTCGGAAGGTGAAGCCACGGTCATTTGGGGCAGGGCACGCATCACGGCCACGTCTTCTGTGGCATGGTGACTCACACCGAGACTGCCGTAGGCGTAACCTGCACCTACGGCCACTATCTTGACGTTGCCGCCGTAGTAGCACACGTCGTTGCGTATCTGTTCAATGCAGCGCAGCATGGGGAAGTTGGCGATGGAATAAATATAGACGTTGTAGCCTTCGCGTGCCAGTCCGGCAGCCACGCCTGTCATGTTTTGCTCGGCGATGCCGGCGTTGAGGAAACGGTCGGGGAAGCGGTCGCGGAAGGGTTCTACAACGTGAAATCCCAGGTCGCCGACGATGAGGAAAATGCGCTCGTTGTGGGCGGCTTCTTCTATGAGCTGGTTGATAAAAGCTGTTCTCATAAGGGCAGTTCCTCCATTGCTTGTGCGAATTGTTCGTCGTTGGGCGACTTGTAGTGCCATTCGAGACGGTTTTCCATGAACGATACGCCTTTGCCCTTGACGGTGTTGGCAATGACAACCGTCGGTTGGTCGGTGGCGTGGAGCTTGAAATCGGCAAATGCGGCGTGTAACTGGTCGTGGTCGTGGCCGTCAATGTCGATGACGTGCTGACCGAACGCACGGAGCTTGTCGGCCAGCGGTTCCAGGCGCATCACGTCGTTGGTGTCGCCGAGGCTTTGTATTTTGTTGTAGTCGATAATGACGCAAAGGTTGTTCAACTTGTGGTGGGCGGCAAACAGAAGGGCTTCCCAGTTGCTTCCTTCGTCCATCTCGCCGTCGCCCAAAATGACATAGATGTCGTGTGGCGAATGCTTCTTTTGCGCAGCCAGAGCCAAACCGGCGGCGTAGGGCAGACCGTGTCCCAAACTGCCGGCTGAAATCTCCACACCGGGCACATGATGGGAGATGTGGCTGAGGAGAACACTGCCGTCCGTGCCGTAGGTGTCAAGCAACTCCAGGGGAAAGAATCCCTTGAGGGCCAACGCGGCATAAAGCGATACGCAGGCGTGTCCCTTGGAAAGCAACAGGCGGTCGCGCCCGTCCCACTGTGATTCCTGTGGCTTGACGTTGAGCACATCATTATAGAGCACGCCCAGGATGTCGGCCATGGAGAGTGCGCCGCCTATGTGGGAAGCGTTGGCGCGGTGTACCATGCCTATGGCCGTGCGACGGATACGTGTTGCAAATTCTATACTGGTCATGATGTCGGATTGTTTCTGATGAATTGTATGGTGGTCAGAAGCCCCTGTTCCATTGATGTGTGTTCGAACTGGCCGAAAACGCTGATGAATTTGGAAGCATCGCCCAGAATAACCATCGACTGGTTTTCGCGGTAGGGCAAGGTGGGATGGAACTCGGTCTTGGAATTGGTGAGCCGCTTGATGGTGTGGAACAGGTCGTTGAGGGTAACAGGCATACAGGAAGAGAGGTTGTAGATGCCGTTCTGGCCTGTTCTGCCTATCATGGAGACAACGGCGCGGGCGAAGTCATCGACATAGAGATATGAGTAGAGCTGCTCGCCTTTGGTGGTTTCCATGTCTTCCCCTTTCAGGCAGTGGCCGATGACACTGGGGATGAGCCACTGCGGACGTTGTCCCGGACCATAGACGCTGAAGATGCGCAGCCATTGCCATGTCGTGCCGTTCTTTTTCGCGTGGGCTTGAAGCCGCTTGCAACAGGTGATTTTGGCTTTGGCGTATTCCGAAAGCGGGCACAGGGGATGATTCTCGTTTACTTTACTGTTTATTTGTCCGTATTCGTCCTGACTGCCGAGCATGATGATTTGTTTGTAGGGGAAGAGGTGGAGCAGGCGCTCCGTCAATTCGATATTGGTTTGTTGCACTTCTGCATTGTTTCTTCCTTTGGCGTCCACACCGCACCATGCGGCATGGATGAGTATGTCGGGAGCAAACGTTTTCACTTGGATTTCCCATTCGGGTTGTCCTGCTGTAACCCACGTCGCACCTTGTAAAGGCTGGTCGGAAACGGTGCGGCGCAAGCAGAGCACACGGTGGCCTTCGGCTACACAGTGGCGGGCGATGTGTTGTCCCAAAAAGCCTGTGGCTCCAGTGATAAATACGTTCATACGCCGAGGTAACGGTCTATTTGTTCTTCACACAGCCGTCCGGCATCCTCCGTGCTGTAGCGCCGGTACCAGTCGGCCGTCATTTGCAGGGTTTTGTCCAAGTTGAGACGTGGCGTCCAGCCCAGACGTTCCCGTGCCTTTGTGATGTCGAGCGTCAGCAACTTGGCCTCGTGCGCGGCGGTGGGATTGGAGGCATCGTGCAGTATTCCGCTGCCATAGTATTTGGTCAGTTTGGAAGCCACTGTCCATACGTTGGCCACTGAATCCTGCAGTGGCCCAAAGTTCCAAGCCTCACAGAATTTTGTGGGCTCTTTCCACATCTTTTGGGCCAACAGCAGGTAGCCACCCAAAGGTTCCAGCACATGTTGCCACGGACGTATGGCCCGCGGCGAACGGATGTCAATGGGTCGTCCGGCTTCTATGGCACGGATGCAGTCGGGCACGATGCGGTCTTTGGCCCAGTCGCCGCCACCTATGACGTTGCCGGCACGTACGCTGGCCAGACTTTTCTTGTGGCGGTCGTAGTCGTTGGGATTCATGAAACTACGACGCCACGAACTGATGGCAATCTCGGCTGCGCCTTTTGACGAAGAGTAGGGATCGTAGCCGCCCAGCGGGTCGTTCTCACGGTAGCCTTGCAATTGCTCCTTGTTTTCGTAGCACTTGTCCGTCGTAATCATGACGCCCACACGCACGCTTTCAGTCTGTCGCATGGCTTCCATCACATGGATGGTGCCCATCACATTGGTTTCGTAGGTCATGACGGGCTGTTTGTAACTCAGCCGCACTAATGGTTGGGCCGCCAGATGAAAGACGATGTCCGGTTGGTATTGTTGAAAAATTTCTTTGATGCGTTTCCCGTCGCGGACATCGGCACGCAGGTCGGCTTCCAGACGTTTATTTACATCCGAAAGCACATAGTTGTCACGTTCTGTCTGCGGGTCCAGTGCTACGCCCACTACCTTGGCACCCATGCGGTGAAGCCACAGGCACAGCCATGAGCCTTTGAAACCCGTGTGGCCAGTGACGAGCACCTTTTTGCCTTGATAAAAAGACACGTTTACCATACTTTCCACGGGGCGTTTCCTGTTGTCCACAGTTCGTTCAACTCCTTGTTGTCGCGCAGCATGTCCATGGGTTTCCAGAAGCCGCGGTGCTTGTAGGCATGCATCCGGCCGTCACGTGCCAATGACTCGAGCGGTTCTTTCTCCAATGCCACCGTATCGTCGTCAGGCAGGTAATTGAACAGTTCCGGTTCGCATACGAAGAAACCGATGTTTATCCACTTGCCGTCGCCTTCGGGTTTCTCACGGAAAGCACGCACCTGATTGGTTTCCGGGTCAATATCCACGGCGCCGAATTTACCCTGCGGTTTATATACCGACATGGTGAGTGCGGCTTTCGAGGCCTCGTGTTCCTGCAGGGTGGCGGCGATGTCGATGTCGGCCACGCCGTCGCCGTAGGTCAACAGGAAACGCTCGTTGCCGATGTAAGGCTGAATGCGTTTCACCCGGCCGCCTGTCATTGTCTGCAGACCGGTATCCACCAGTGTCACACGCCAATGCTCGGCATGGCTCGAGTGTACCTCCACCGAATTGTTTGACAGGTCCACCGTCATGTCGCTGTTGTGCAGGTAGTAGTTGGCAAAGTATTCCTTGATGACGTATTGTTTGTAACCGCAGCAAATGACGAAATCGTTCACGCCGTAGTGACTGTACGTCTTCATGATGTGCCACAGTATAGGCTTGCCGCCGATCTCCACCATGGGCTTTGGTATGATGTTGGTGGCTTCGCTCAGTCGCGAACCGAAACCACCGGCCAATATCACCGCTTTCATGTGCTTTTTCTTTTTGTGTTACAACTACTGCAAAAGTAACGAAAATTTTTCACGTAGGTATAGCGTGAGTTTATTTTATTCAGTTGTAATGACAAAAGTGCTGATGCTCTGCTTTGGTAGAGTGTACGTCAGCATCCCGTCCCTGACGTGCCCCGATGGTGTCAGTTTCGTGCAATTGTGCCTTTCGTCAGTAATATAGCGTTCAATGCCTTTCAGAACTGAGGTTTTTGGGATAGGAAAACTGACACAATAGTTTGTTTTCTTGTTCGAATTGTTTTGGCTTACCAACACAATTTCTTTGCCGTCGGGCGACACGGCAGCGATGGAATGCGGGTCGTCCACGCGAAGCATCGTGTACCCTTGTTTGATGAAGCGTGTCACCTGCATCCTCACATAATAGTTCTTGACCCTATGGAACGTTTCGTCTTTGAAGTTGCCTCTGACGGTACACCATTGGTCGTTGTTTTCTTCCATCACTTGCCAGTCGCACCACACGACGGGTTGCAGTTGTTTCAGGTCGTCCATGAGGCGCTGCGACAGCCGCAGGTTGCCTTCCAGTCCGTTGCCGCCGGCCCCCGTTTCGCTCATCCACAAGGGCACGCCGGCCCGTTTTGTCCGTTCGCGCAGTTCCACGCGGCTCAGGCTGTCGGCTTCGTAGGTGTGGGTGTTCCATTGTCCAACGCGTGCCATCACGTCGCGTCGGGTTTGGAAGGCATCGAAAGCATCGAAAGCTTTCACCGATTGCCTCACCGAAGTTTCGTCGGTCACGGCCAGACGGGTTTTCAGTCTGGCCTTTTTCATCATGCGGCTCAGGATGCGGCTTACGTCCGTCATGGTCGTTACGTCGAAGTGGCAGCCCTCCTGGCTGCCGTTGCGATTCCAGTAACTGGTCTGCGGTTCAATGAACGGTTCCAGACTGTGGAATTCCATGCCGGAATTCCGCTTGTAGTGCGTGCATAAATCCACCAGATAGCGGCAGAATTCCTTGCGGCAGTCTTCCCGCAGGTTGTCCTTGCCGGCATCGTCGTGGCCCGCCGCGCATCCGCTCACGGTCATGTAGTAGGGCGGCGTGTTGCTGAACGCTTCCACCAACAAGTCATTAGGCCGCAGTTCGCGCAGTTTCAGGAGCACCCGGCGCTGGGGCGCGTCGGCCTCCCATTGGTACTTGCCCTTCGCCGATGTCTTGAATCCCTCCATTTCGGCCCGCAATCCCTTGCCGCGTCCCATGTGGTGCGGGTCGCAGTGGCGGTTCTCCGGGTCGTCGCCGCCGGGGATGTTATAGCGGAAGACATTATAGTTCAGTCCGTCCTTGTCGACAATCCAGTGGAGCAGCGTGTCCAGTTTCGCTTCGTCCCACCGTCCGCACTGTCCGGCCCACCAGCACAGCGAGACGCCCCAGCCTTCGAGGCGCTGCAACCGTTCTGTCACATTGATTTCAAACGTCACGTCACGCGCTGCCGATGCCTCCGCGCCCAAAAGCATGACCAGTCCGAAGACCAGCGTTTTTATTTCTTGCAATTGTTTCATGCTACAAAGGTACAAATATTTTCCACAACTCCGTAGCCTGTGAAAAACGAAGCGGCGTTTCAAAAAGCAAAGGCGGCGTCTCGGTTTTCCAAGACGCCGCTTCTAAAGTCTGAGGTAGGACGTACGTAAGTAAGTCCGAAAGTAGTGAAGCGAAGGTAACTATGAAATCGCCTGAAACTATTTCATAGCTTTTATCACTGCCACGATGTCGGCCGAGTCCACCGTGCCGTCTTTGTTCACATCGGCGGGATCGGGTGTCTTGTATCTTATATACACGGCCCTGCCTGTGACATCCTCGCCAGTAGTGTTGCACACGGTGTGCTTGTCGGCATCCCATGTGGCACCGTCAGGACTGGATATGCGAATGCCGTTATTAAGTTGCATATTGGCCCAGTAGCCTATGCTGGGATATCCGTTACGGCCGGTCACTTCCAATGTGGCATTATCGTTGACAATCAAGTTGGTGTAGTATCTTGTATTGCCTGCCCTTGCTCTCCAGAAACCGTCCATACCGTAGGAGTCGGTGCCATCGGCTACTACCCAGACATTACCGCCAATGGTCAATGAACTGGCTTGGGATGAACTAATGCTAATACCCGTATAGCCACTGACAATCAGACGTGCACTGCCGGTGATGGTCGTATTGTTATTCAGCATGATGCCGTCACATCCGGAAAGGCCGTTGACGTAACTTGTCTCATCCACATTGATAGTCAACCCGTCAATCTCGCTGTAGATGCCGGCACCGTAGCCAGTGGTAGCATCTGTCGAAGTTCCCTTGCCATAGATGCGAGCGCCTCCGGCCAGTCCACCGATTTCCAGGGTTTTGGTTGTGGGATCATACGACACAAATGTACGGCGGTCACGAAAAACGTCATCCTTGTTCAGATAGGTCACCTGGATGCCGCCGACCCACAGGTTATAAGTCTTCGAGGCATACTCCGCCGATGTTAAATAGCCGGAACGGTCGTTTTGGCCGTCAATCAGGGCTACTGTGCAACTTGTTGCCATGTCGAAATATTTCGTACCGTTGCCACCGACGAGTTTATGACATCCCAGAAACATATCGATTGACGACCCGGGCGTTATGTTCTCCATATTCCAGCCGTCACCGACGCATATTGTGACCAAATTGTAGCAACCGTAGAACATCTGATATGTGTTCTTTACTTTAGCCGTGTTGAAATGCGACAGGTCAAGGCTTCTCAGCTCCATGCAAAAGTTGAACATATCGCTCATGTGCGTCACTTCGCTGGTGTTGAGGTATTCCATGCCGGTGATGGTTGTCAAAGTTCTCATTCCACTGAACCAACTCTTAGTAACCGTAGGCCGTGCACCGGCAAACGAGGGGTCAAACACGACGGTGGTAATGTTATTGGCAATGGAACTCCACCCAGGTGACTCATATTCCTTGTTCAATGAGTACTTTGTGCCATACCGTGACGATTTTTTCTGGTCATAGTAGAACGTCAACTTGGAAGTGCCGTCGTAAACGGTATAAGCCTCCTGGGCCATGGTCTTGGTAAGACCTAACAGGGTGCAGAGCACCGAAATAATGAATAAACGTTTCATTGTTCTTTGTTTTAGATTAATATATGGTGCAAAGATAGGAATTTTTCAATGAAAAATTAATGATTAAGAATGAAAAATGTAAGGGCGCGAGGGGAATGAATAATTAACAATGAAGAATTAAAAATGAACATTGAAATCAGAAGCGGCGTTTCAAAATTTTGAAACGCCGCTTCTGTTGCCCGAAGTCCGACTTTTGGGTGCCGAAATCCGGGCTCTTTCTCCGAAAAGTCAACGGTGTGGTATTGGTATCCTGATTTATTTCTTGTGCGGTGGCTGTTTCGTGTGGTCGGGGTTGAACATCTTGCGCAACATGAAGCGGTCGAATTTCATGTCGGCCCGTATGACACGGAGCAGTTTGTTGGCCGAAATCTGTTTGAGAATCTTTTTGTGGTATTCTTTTTCGATGCTGACTTTCTTTGCCCGCAGGTCTTGTATTTGTTCGAGGATGTCGCGGCTGTCGTTCTCGGAAAGCTCGGCGTCATCTATGCGTTTGAGAAGCTGTCCTATTTTGTAGTCGTTTTGTCTCAGCTTGCTTTTCATCTCGTGGAGGAGGGGGCAGACGTAGTTGGTTTCGACGACGGTGAGGTTCGCATTGCGTGTGATGAATTCGTCGGATTTTTTCATGTATTCCCATGGGGAGAATGCGGGCCGGCGCTCGCCTTGCTGTTGTACCTGGTGTTTTTGCCAGTTGCAAGTCTTGTCTTTGGCGGGTTGCTCGTCCTGTGCGCTTGCTGGGAGCAGGAGGATGAGCGGTGTAATGAGGGTTAGAAGTAGATGTTTCATTGTTGTATAGTTTATTGAGGTTAGTTTCC
>CAMZHB010000046.1 GCA_947306605.1 uncultured Prevotellaceae bacterium
CCTTGGCACACGCATAGCCCAGGCTCTCAATGAATTTCTGGCTGCCACCCGTGGAAAGAAACTTCACGCCTTCAGCGTTCAACTTGGCCAGGAGTGCGTCCAGGCCGTCCTTATGGAATACCGACACCAATGCGGTACGTATTTTTTTTCTGTCTGCCATAATATTGCTAATTTACCTGTGAACTGCAAAGATACTAAGTTTATCACAATTCCCGCCGTCTTTCAGAAGGAAAGTTTAAAAAAACCACAGAAAAAAGACCATATCCCCCGTTTTGCAGGAAAAGGACGGCAAATATCACACGAAACGGCGCCTCAATTTTTTGAAGCGCCGTTTCGAAATCTTGAAGTCCGACTTCTGATTTCTGAAGTGGGACCTTTGAAAAACGAAACACAGTCTGTTCCCTAATACTGTTTTCCCTGATGTGTTTTGGCGTACTCGCGATAGGGCGTGTCAAGCTCCAGAACGTCAAAATTGTGCTGACGGTGATTATCAGCCGGAGGCGGTGTCATATAATCGCCGTATTTGTGTGTCAAATAAGCATCTGCATTCTCAGGGCCAAGAAAATTATTACCCTCGAAAACATAATCGTGAGGCATGCCAAACCATACTTTTTGAAACACGCCGCGCTTGCCGTCGTCGTGGTCACAAACGAGGTCGCTACTGTTGTAATCGTAAGCCATCTGCAGGGCCCGCATACGGCGTTGGATGAAATCCATGGAGTAACACTTGTGGATGAGCACAGGTATCCAACATGACGGACCGTGGCCATGCTTGTACGGATTACGTCCCTTAAAGTAAATGAGACGCTTGTAGTACCAGTAGCGCACAAAGTGTATGGCACGCTTGAGAGGACTGGACGTCATGCCATCGAGAGGAAACACGTCGATATATGCCCCGCCCAAATAGTATTCATGCACACGCTCAATAATCGTCGTGTTGGCGTCCTGAATCTTGGCAAAGGGCTGCGGATAGTTCTTGTCGGTCTCGTAGCACACCATCTCCAAATTCTCGGGCAACCACTCCCGCTGGTGCTGCATGAGTAGCTCATAGTCGGGCCGCGGCATAGCGATGTCCATGTCGTCGTCCCAAGGGATGAACCCTTTGTGACGCAACGAACCAATAAGCGTGCCTGCAAAGATATAGTAACGCAGGCCATGCTCGCGACAGGTGCGGTCGATGCCCTGCATGATGCGGAGCGTGCGCTGGTGAAGAGTCTCTATGTCGTAGTGTACCATAACGTTTCGCTAAATTATAAAAGTTTCAGTTTAATACAAGAATGCTGGGATTTTTTGCTTTGCATCGTTGAAATCTTCCACCGTATCCAACTCCGCGGCAAAGAGGTCGGTCGTGTCGGTAACGGTGAACGTGTGGCCTTGCGGAATGAGACGCTCAAAGGCACGCTCGTAGAAGACGTTGGCCAAACCTTCACGCTCAATCATCCGTTCCATTTCACGATAAAGCGCAGCAGTATATGCCGCGCTCATTTTCTCTATACCAATGCTTTCGCCCACAGCTTCGCTGATGCTGCATGTCTTGCTGATTTCTTTTACATGACGGTCTTCGCCGAGCACCACCTTTATTTCTTCCTCACCCAATGCATGGGTGTTTAGGGCCAAGGTGTTCGGTTCTTTATTGTCAAGCAGCCGATGGAGGATGGCAGGGTCGAACACGATGTCGCTGTCAAGCAAAATCACGTCCTGACCTTCAGCCTCACGGCGCATCAGATAAAGCGAATAGATATTGTTCGTGCTGTCGTAGACGGCATTATGAATAAACGTCACCGAAAATTGCGGGTAATACTTTGACACGTACGCACGGATCTGTTCGGCCAGATAGCCAGTACAAATCACCACTTCCGCAATGTCCACACTGAGCAGGGCGTCAAGGGCACGTCCCAGCAACGGACGTTCACCTATGGGCAAAAGACACTTGGGACGGTCGTCCGTCAACGGACGCAAGCGTGTGGCCATGCCGGCGGCAGGAATCAATGCTTTCATGCTTTGGACTTGGCTATCCGTACAATAGTGTCTGCCACCACCCGGTTTTGTTCAGGACGTCCCAGAGTAATACGCATATGTTTATTCAGGTCGGGCTCGTTCATGAACTTCACCTTATAGTCCTCGTCCTTAAAGGCCTGTTGCAAGCTCTCCTTCAATTCAATGGGATACTTCACCAATATGAAGTTGGCCGCAGAACGATAGACCTTGAATCCGGGCAGTGCACCCAGCTCCTGTTCATACATCTTGCGGTCTGCATTCATCTTGTTGGCCACGTCACGGTAGTGAGCCTCACTCTTCAACGCAGCAATGGCCATATCCTCGGAAATGCGGTTATAACCCAAATAAACGTTGCTGAATTTGGCAAACTTCTCCATGCCCTTGCTCACAAAGGCAAATCCCATACGCAGACCGGGCAGACCATAGAACTTGGAAAGCGTGCGGGCAATGACGAGATTGGGATACTTATCTACCAGATGCTTGATGTAGCTGCTATCCTCATTCACATACGAAGCATAAGCCTCGTCCACATAAGTCACAACGTCTTCAGGCACCTCGGCCAACAGACGGTCGAGTTCTTCCGGAGTCAGGCAATTGCCTGTGGGATTATTGGGTGAAGCCAACAACAGAATGCGGGGTTTCACTTCCTTCAAGGCTTTGCGCAATCCGTCGAAGTCATAACGGAAAGTGTCACCGTCTTCATAAATCGGGTATTGGAATGTCTCGCCATCCACTTCAGCGGCCACCGACTGATAATACCACCAGGAAAACTTCGGTATCAGCATACGGTTGTTACCTGTCATTGTCAAGTAATAATGCACCACCTGCTTCAACAAGTACTCTCCGCCATAACCGAGCAGTATCTGGTTCTCATCAATACCATAGTGTTCAGAAAGATAGACAGAGAAAATACTTTTCTTGCCTTCGTCGTAAATACGGGTATAGAATCCCAGTGTCTTAGGGTCAAATTGCTTATAGGCATTGACCACTTCGGGCGAGGGGGTAAAGTTATACTCGTTCCTATCCAAATAATTCATAGGAATCCTTCGTTTGGTTCGACTTGGTTCGTCTGCTTTGGGCGACTTTTATACTTCTTCCTTGTCTTTCGCTGTCGAGCGGCGGCGACGTGATTTTTTAGGCTCTTCAACAGGCTTCTGCACTTCCACTCCAGCCAGTTCAGGGTCAATCATAATACGTCCACAATACTCACAAACAATGATTTTCTTGTGCATCTTCACATCCAACTGACGCTGGGGAGGAATTTTGCTGAAGCAACCGCCGCAAGCATCGCGCTGAACATAAACAATACCTAAACCGTTATGGCTGTTCTTACGAATACGTTTGAAAGCCGTCAACAGACGCGGCTCTATCTGCAGTTCCAGTTCCTTAGATTTCTCACGCAAGCCATCTTCTTGTACCTTTGTCTCAGCAACAATCTCATCCAATTCGTTCTTTTTCAACTCTAAATCGGCCATACGCTCGTCACGTGCCAAGCGGCTCTCAGCAATGGCGTTCGTACGATCCTGACGGTCCATGCTTGCATCGCGTATCTTCTTGTCACGTAATTGGATTTCCAACTGCTGATACTCTATTTCTTTACTCAGAGCGTCATACTCACGGCTATTGCGCACGTCATTCAGATGCTCTTCGTTGCGTTCAATCGATGCCAGAGACACATTTTTTTCCTCTTTCCATTTGTTGATTTGGCCGTCAATATACTTCACGTCCTCTTCATACTTGGCGATACGGCTTTGAAGACCCTCTATTTCGTCTTCAAGGTCCTGAACCTCCAGCGGAAGCTCGCCACGGATTACGCGGATTTCGTCAATCTTCGACAACACAGTCTGAAGTTCATACAAAGTTTTCAACTTCTCTTCCACCGTCATTTCGGTAGGATTCAGCGTTTTCAATGCCATTGTTTTTCTATTTTAGTTTGTTATTATTTTATACTTGATTTATATTCTCATATATGAGATTGTGTTCACATATAGCTGATTGGATTTGTATTCACCTTCGTCTTCAAGCATCTCAAATCAGGCAACGCTTGTGTCAGAATCTCACCAAGAAGGTCCATCGTATATTGCTCGCTTTGGTAATGTCCCAGGACACCGATTTGAATATCCTGTTCGTGACCAAAGAACACATGATAGTGCATTTCACCGGTCAAGAATGCATCTACACCTTGACTTAACGCTTCTCCAAGCAAGAAATCTCCGGCACCACCACACACGGCTACTGTTCTGATTGGACGTTCGAGCAATGAGTTGTATTGCAGACTGTCCACCTTGAACACTTCTTTTACCCGGCGCAAAAAAGCCTCGGCATTCTCTGGTGCTGTCAGTTTACCCACGATGCCGCTGCCGCTGTTTCCGTCTTGCGTTCGCAGAAAACGTACGTCACAAAGTTCCAGCTTTCGGGCTATTTCAAAGTTCACGCCTCCGAAGGCATTGTCCAAATTCGTGTGAGCAGCATAGATGGCCACGTCGTGCTTTACGGCCAGCGCGGCACAGCGCTCGGGCTGGGTCTGACCGGTAATGTGCTTGAGTGCACGGAACAACAACGGGTGGTGAGCCACAATCAGGTTGCAGCCCTCAGCCACGGCTTCGCGCACCACTTCTTCGGTCACGTCCAGACACAATAAGGCCCCTGATACTTCCGCCTCTGTCAACCCAATCTGCAATCCGGCGTTATCGTACTCGTCTTGCAGCGGCAGAGGCGCGAAACGTTCAAGGGCCGCTACGACTTCCTTTATTTTCACGTCCTGTATGTGAATTTACGGTGCAAAGTTAAACATTTCTATTTAATTACGCACACTTTTTCCAAAGAAATCCATTTTTCCACATTTCATTAAAGCATTTGTCCTGCTCTAATGATTAATCACTTTCTTGCCATCAGTGACATATATCCTGTCATTGGCCGGTTTGCCGGTAAGTCGGCGTCCCTGAAGATCGTAGACGGCAGTCTCTCGACTTGTAGTAGTTCGTACGGAATTAGTAACTCCGGTAGCACCATCAATGATGCTCTTATATTCAGCACGTGCCTTGACCAATTGCTGTTGGTACGCTTCTGTAACCACAACATTAGCAAAAATACCAGCGATGAGCATCAGTGAAGCATCGATGTCACTCTTCCAGTGATGCCCGCAGATAACACGGTTTATAGCATACTGACGACCACGCTACATCACAATCTCCGTCTTTTCAGGGGCAACGGTGGACAAAACCAGCGCAAACATCCATCCGCGTGAAGAGTGACCAGAGGGATAACTATATTCCAGAGCTTCCGCTTCGTCTTCCTCAGGCTTCAGTGAAGGCTCATTGAATTTAGCAAAGGGCCGCTGCCGCTGATAATAGTTTTTCGCCTTCTTATTGGCAGCATAGGCATCGCTGGTCGAAGCCTCTGCCAACAATAGTATTTCGGGAGTATCGCTATAGCTCAATGTGATACCCATAGCATCAGAAAATACTTGGTAAAGTTCAGCGCTCTCATCCCAAAGAGCCTGTTCGCCAGTTATACCTTCACGTTGAGTCTTGCCCCATTGATAAAAGTAAAAATCATTTGCAAACTCGCCGCTAACCATCGATGGTGGGTCTGGCAGCCATTTTGTGCCGTCGGGACGGTTTTCATCGGTCAGATAAGGATCTGGAAACTGCGCCCATGCCGTTACAACAGAAAACATGGCAAAAATAGAGATGAAGGCCAGTTTCATTCTCGCCCGCATGGGCATAGTCATGCCAGTCCTTTTCGTTGTGGAAAAGTTTGTTTTGTGCATCATACTTTGATTCGTTTTTAATTGGCAGAAATGAAAGTGCAAATTTACGATATTTCCAACTAAAACAAGAGGTTTATTTCATAATAATACGCTTTTCGGCATCCCAATTTGGCTTATGCACAAACTAAGTCCGCTTTCGTTTTTTCCAGATGGGATATAGTTTCGACTAAACGCCTTTTCGTTTTGCAAAAGTCATTCTTTTGAAACTGCCGACGCACAAAGCAGGGGACAAAAGGCGATGTTTTTGAAAATCTTCGTAATTTTGTAGCACATAAACGTAAACGAGACTATGGCATTTCGAATGTTCGCAAAGTCAACCACCATCACCGAGGCCACACGCCCCATCGCCCGCGAAGAATTGCAGTCGGCCCGTATCGAACAGCCCGCCGACATGTGGCCTGCCGAGTGGTATCCGCAGAGTGGCGTGATGCTCACGTGGCCACATGCCATGACCGACTGGGCACCCATGCTCCGCGAGGTGGAGACATGCTATTTGCAAATGGCATTCCACATGGCATCGCAGGAAACGTTGCTCATCGTCACGCCCGAACCCGACCGCGTAAAGTCGCTTCTGCACCAGCACTTGCCCGAACGTCTGATGGCCAATATCATCCTTGTCCGTTGCGACACCAACGACACTTGGGCCCGCGACCACGGCCCCCTGTGTGTGCTCGAAGGCGGTGTATGGACCGTGAAAGACTTTGGTTTCAACGCCTGGGGCGACAAGTTTCCCCACGAAAAGGACAATGCCATCACAGCCGGCGTTTTCCAAAGCGGCATATGGCATGCCAACTATCAGGACTGCAACGACTTCATCCTCGAAGGAGGTTCCGTTGAGAGCGATGGCCGAGGTACCATCCTCACCACGGCACAGTGTCTGCTCAATCCCAACCGCAACCCCCGTCTCAGCATGGCTGACATCGAGGAACGCCTTCTGCGCGAGTTCCATGCCCAACGCGTCCTCTGGCTTCACCACGGACCCGGACGACGAGCATTACCATGACCTGCAACAGATGGAAGCCGAGCTCCGCCAACTGCGGACACCGGAAAACAACCCTTACCGTCTGCTGCCCCTGCCTCTGCCCTCACCCATCACCGATCCTGACGACGGCACCCGACTGCCGGCCACCTATGCCAATTTTCTCGTTCTCAACGGCAGTGTGCTCATGCCTACCTACGGACAACCGGAAGCGGATGTCCTCGCCTGCGACACCATTCAGCAGGCTTTCCCCACCCATCAAATCGTTGGCATCGACTGCCGCCCGCTCATCCGACAGCACGGTTCGCTCCACTGCTGCACCATGCAGTTCCCACGCGGCGTGATGGCTCACCCTAACGACTAAACAGAATACACGAAGATAAATGAAAATCGGAATCATCCAACAGCAAAACGTGGCCGACGCCACCGTGAACCGCCGCCGCCTCAGCGAACGCATCCGCGCACTGGCAGCGCAGGGCGCCGCACTGGTAGTGCTCCAGGAATTACACGACACACCCTATTTCTGTCAAACAGAGAACGTGGACCTGTTCGACCTGGCCACACCCGTCCCCGGCGAGGTGACAGACTTTTACGCCCGCGTGGCCCGCGAGGCCGGTGTGGTGCTGGTGACGTCACTCTTCGAACGCCGCGCACCGGGGCTCTACCACAATACGGCTGTCGTCTTCGAGCGCGACGGCAGCATCGCCGGCAAATACCGCAAGATGCACATCCCCGACGACCCGGCATACTACGAGAAATTCTACTTCACTCCCGGCGACCTGGGATTCCATCCCATCGGGACCTCCGTGGGCAAACTCGGCGTCCTTGTGTGTTGGGACCAGTGGTACCCCGAGGCAGCGCGCATGATGGCACTCCGCGGCGCAGACATGCTCATCTATCCCACCGCCATCGGCTACGAAAGCAGTGACACACCCGAAGAACAGGAACGGCAACGCACAGCCTGGCAAACCGTACAGCGCGGTCACGCCGTGGCCAACGGCCTGCCCGTTGTCACCGTGAACCGCACGGGACTCGAGCCCGACCCGTCGGGACAGACGGGCGGCATCCGCTTCTGGGGCACCAGTTTCGTGTGCGGCCCGCAGGGAGAGCTCCTGGCACAGGCTCCCGTCAGCGAAGAGGCAGACCTGCTCGTGGAGGTGGACATGAAGCGTTCGGAACAGGTACGCCGCTGGTGGCCTTTCCTGCGCGACCGTCGCATCGACGACTACGAAGGCCTGACGGAACGTTTCCTGGAAACATAAAACGAAAACGCAGATAGTTTTTTGAAGTAACACTTCAAAAGTCACAAACGGCGTCTCAATAATTTGAAGCGGCGTCTCGGAGTTTCGAGACGCCGCTTCGGTTTGCTTTTTCAAAACCTCAGTTTACAAAGAAAGCCTCTTCCTGCTTTTTTCTTACAATTTATCAATAATAACCGCCTTAAAACATACCATCTGTCAAAAAAAAATGCGAACTTTGTACCAAAACAGAACAATGGCAACCATTAAGTTCACAAAGATGCACGGTGCGGGCAACGACTACATCTATGTTGACGCCCAACAATACGACATTCCCGACCCTGCAGCCGCAGCGGTGAAATGGAGCCGTCCCCACTTCGGCGTGGGCAGCGACGGACTGATTCTCATCGGCGCCTCCGAGGTGGCCGATTTCCGTATGCGCATGTATAATAACGACGGCAGCGAAGGCATGATGTGCGGCAACGGCGTGAGGTGCATCGGCAAATTTGTTTACGACAAGGGGCTGACCCGCAGCAAGACGGTGAGCGTGGAAACACGCGCCGGTATCAAGATTTTGCAACTGCAAACCGACGCCAACGACCGTGTGACGGGAGCCACCGTGGACATGGGCGAACCCATCCTGTCCAACAAGGAACAACTGTACACTGCCGACGGCCGGATGACGGCCGGCAGAGTCGAAGCCAACGGCAAAAACTATACCGGCACCTTCGTTTCGATGGGCAATCCGCACTTTGTTATCTTCGTGGACGACATCGGCGCCATCGACTTGGCCGGCGAAGGTCCCGCACTGGAATGCCACCCGCTGTTTCCGCAAAAGTGTAACATCGAATTTGCCGAAGTCCGCGAAAACGGCATCATCCGTACCCGTGTGTGGGAACGCGGCACCGGCATCACCATGGCCTGCGGCACGGGCGCCTGCGCCACTGCCGTGGCAGCCAAACTGAACGGACGGAGCAACGGACAAAGCATCATCGCCATGGACGGCGGCGACCTCACCATAGAATGGCGTGTGACCGACAACCATATCTACATGACCGGACCGGCCGCCACAGCCTTCGAAGGCGAAATAGAACTCTAATTCATTACCCTATTATGGCACAACTGAACGACAACTTCCTGAAACTGCAAAAGAACTATCTGTTCATCGACATAGCAAACAAAGTGAGCGCCTTCAAGGCCGCACACCCCGAAGCCAGCCTCATCCGTCTGGGCATCGGCGATGTGACGCAGCCACTGGCAC
>CAMZHB010000047.1 GCA_947306605.1 uncultured Prevotellaceae bacterium
AACAAAGATTTCATTTTCGTGCTATGCCGAGTGCACGTAACTTATCTAAAGTTACGGTTTTTCCCTTAAACAGGGGGGACATGTGTCGCAAAAAAACGGGGGGACGCGCGGCCTTGCCGGGGGACACAGACACGGGAAGCGGGGGCGAAGGGGCGGCGGAGCCGCCGTTTTCCGGAGGAATCTCCGGAGCGAGGCTCGAAAACTTGGGTTTTCATGCTTCATATCCGCACGTTAATTTGTATCTTTGCATGATAATAGTGTCATTAAAGAAAGAACTATGGGGAAGATTATCGCTCTGGCCAACCAGAAAGGGGGCGTCGGCAAGACGACGACATCCATCAACCTGGCGGCATCGCTGGCCACTCTGGAGAGGAAAGTGCTGCTCATCGACGCTGACCCTCAGGCCAATTCGTCGTCGGGCGTGGGCGTGGACGTCAACGGGGTGGAGACATCGATATACGAGTGCATCGGAGGCGACATCGACGTGCATGAGGCTATCTACACAACAGACATCGAGGGGATGGACATCATTCCTTCTCACATTGACCTGGTGGGTGCCGAAATCGAAATGCTCAGCCTGGACAACCGTGAGATGAAGTTGAAAGCGCTGCTGTCGCCCTTGCGCGAAGAATACGACTATATCCTCATCGACTGCTCGCCTTCGCTGGGACTGATCACGGTCAACGCCCTCACGGCGGCCGACTCGGTGATTATTCCGGTGCAGTGCGAGTATTTTGCATTGGAGGGTATCAGCAAGCTGCTGAACACCATCAAGATTATCAAGAAGAGGCTCAATCCCGAACTGCAGATAGAGGGTTTCTTGCTGACGATGTTCGACAGCCGCCTGCGACTGGCGAACCAAATCTACGAGGAGGTGAAACGCCACTTCCAGGAACTGGTGTTCAAAACCGTCATCATGCGCAACGTCAAGCTCAGCGAGGCTCCCAGCCACGGCATGCCGGTCATTCTCTACGACGCGGAGTCGAGGGGGGCGAAGAATCATTTGGCGTTGGCGCAAGAAATTATCAGGAAAAACGAAAAAAAGAAGCAGTATGGCACCACATAAAAAATTCAGGTCCGCCCTGGGACGCGGATTGGATGCGCTGATATCGACGGAAGACGTGACCACCCAAGGTTCGTCCTCCATAAACGAAATACCTGTCGACCGAATCGTGGCCAACCCCAACCAGCCCCGCCGCGAAATGGACGAGACGACGTTACAGGAACTGTCCGACTCCATCTCGCAAATAGGTATTATCCAGCCAGTCACGCTGCGTCAGATGGAAGACGGCACATACCAAATCATAGCAGGGGAACGGCGTTGGCGGGCTTCGAAACTTGCTGGGCTGAAGTCCATTCCCGCCTATGTGCGCACCGCCAGTGACGAACGCATGATGCAGATGGCATTGGTGGAGAACATTCAGCGCGAAGACTTGAACGCGATTGAAATTGCCTTGGCATACAACAACTTGATGGAGAAATTCAGATGGACACAAGAACAGTTGTCGGAAAAAGTCGGGAAAAGGCGCGCTACCGTTGCAAACTATTTACGCCTTCTCAAATTGCCCGCCGAAGTTCAAATGGCCCTGAAAGGGAAAAAGATAGACCAAGGACATGCCCGCGCACTGTTGGGATTGGAAAGCCCGTCAATGCAACTGAAACTTTTCAACGAAGTTATCCAAAACGACTATTCCGTACGTAAAGTAGAGGAAATGGTACAGGCCATCAACAGTGGTGAGACCGTCAGGGCAGGAAGGCATCACTTTTCAGCACAAAAGACATTGCCGGAAGAATTTGCCATTCTAAAACAACGCCTGGGCAGTTTCTTCAAGTCAAATGTCCAAATGACGGTATCACCGAATGGGAAAGGACGCATCACTATTCCGTTTAACTCACAGGAAGACTTGGAGCGTCTGTTGCAACAATTTGACAAGATGAAAAACTAATGCGAATTAGACGGTTGTTTCTTGTGTATGCCCTGTTGTGTATGGTCGGAGTAAACGCCCCGGCACAACAAGTTATACCCCAACATGCCGAGAACATCCAGAAGGAAGTCGACAGGGCAGCCCAACAAGCATCTGTCATTTCGCCAAGCGATACTCTCTTTGCAGGAGTGCCACCGCTTACAGACAGCGTGGCCCAAAAAGCAGATTCACTACTTAATGCCGTGCCTGTAATGGAAAAAAAGATGAGGCACAAACTCTATAACGAACAGTTTATACCAGATTCAAAGCGTGCACTCTGGCTCTCTCTGATTATTCCCGGGGCTGGACAAATATATAATAGGAAGTATTGGAAATTACCGATTATTTATGGTGGCTTTCTGGGATGTACTTACGCTTTGCTTTGGAATCAACAAATGTACAAAGATTATTCACAGGCGTACATTGATATTATGGATGATGACCCCAATACTGCGAGCTACATGAAAATGCTTCCGATGGGATATGATATTACTGGACGTGAAGAACAATTTAAAACGGTTTTCAAACACAAAAAAGATTACTACCGCCGCTATCGTGATTTAAGTATATTTGCCTTTTTCGGTGTATATATAATTTCTGTTGTTGACGCTTACGTGGACGCACAATTGTCTTCGTTTGACATCAGTAAGGATTTAAGTATGCAATTTCGTCCAACCATTATAGAACAAAATCGCAGCCTGCGTAAAACACATGCCGTAGGCCTTCAATGTAGTTTAAACTTCTAGGAATATGAAACAGATTAAGATATTTATCGTAGCAATGGCCATAAGTTTGGCCATGCCAGTCACAGGACAAGTAGTAAATGAGACAGACAATCAGACAGACGTGCTTTCATTACCGGAAGGTATGCTGGAAAACACAGATTCCATGATTACAGAATGGAATATGAGTAATTATTTCCAGCTCGATACGACGTCACAGTTAGCTAACATTAATCCGTACTTTGAAGAGGCCGTCTACATCGATCGTCTCAAGCGCTTGCCAAATGTTATGCCAATGACATATAACAGCATTGTTAGAAAATACATCGACCAATACACAAACCGGCTACGTCATTCTGTATCTTATATGCTTGGGGCCTCAAATTTTTATATCCCAATCTTTGAAGATGCCCTCTTACTCTATCAACTCCCGCTTGAACTAAAATATTTGCCAGTAATAGAATCGGCATTCAATCCAAGAGCTCGGAGTCGTGCCGGTGCAGGAGGACTTTGGCAATTCATGCCAGCAACAGGCAAGCGCTATGGTTTGCTAATAAACAGTCTGGTTGACGAACGCTGTGATCCGATTAAGTCATCCGATGCTGCAGCACGTTACTTGAAAGATTTATACGACATCTTTGGAGACTGGACTCTTGTGATTGCAGCATACAACTGTGGCCCCGGGAATATCAACAAAGCGATTCACCGCGCCGGAGGAGAGAGAGATTATTGGAAAATCTATCCATATCTCCCAGCAGAGACACGTGGTTACGTTCCTGCCTTTATTGCGGCAAACTACGTAATGAATTATTATGGCGAACACAATATCCTTCCAATGCGTGCCAGTATTTCAGCAAACACAGACACACTCCTATTGAGCCATGATGTCAAGATGGAACAGATAGCCAAGATCTGTGACATCGACATACAACAACTTAAGATTCTGAATCCGCAGTATACCACAAATCTCATACCTGGTTATCGCCAACGCAGCACTTTGCGTATGCCACAAAAACAACTGCTGACTTTTATTGATTTACAAGACTCCATTTACAGTAATGTCACACAGGATGTCGTACTTACTGAGGAAGCAAGTGATGTAATTGAGCCAGTAAAAACCGTCTCAACGCGACATTCATCAAGTAGCCGGAGCCGTGCTTCCTCCCATAAAAGCCGGAATCGCTCCCAGAACGTTACCGTACGCAAAGGGCAGACGCTATCTGAAATAGCCAGACGCAATCACACCACTGTAAGTAAACTTCGCAAGCTCAATGGAATCCGTGGAAACAACATTCAGGCAGGCAAACGCATCCGTGTAAAATAAGAGCTTGATATAAGAACCCATTCTATCTCCTCATAATGATTTAGACAAAGCTCATGGACGACGAAATCAAGAAGACGGCTGAAGAGCAGGAAGAACAAATGATCTATGACGCTTTCCGTAAGTTGCTTGATACTTACTTGGCGTCCAACCACCGGAAAAAGGTGGACATTATCACCCGTGCTTTCAATTTTGCAAAACAAGCCCATAAGGGTGTCCGTCGTCTGTCAGGAGAACCTTATATTATGCACCCGATTGCCGTAGCACAAATCGTGTGTGAAGAGATTGGCATGGGTTCAACCTCCATATGCGCAGCCCTGTTGCACGACGTCGAAGAAGATACAGACTACACATACGAAGACATACGCAACCTCTTCGGAGAAAAAATCGCAAACATCGTTGAGGGACTCACCAAAATATCCGGAGGAATTTTTGGTGAACGCGCCTCACTCCAGGCCGAAACATTCAAAAAACTACTTCTGACAATGAGTGATGACATTCGTGTCATCCTCATCAAAATATCCGACCGCCTACATAACATGCGCACGCTCGAAAGCATGCGTCCCAGCAAACAATACAAAGTGGCCGGTGAAACCTTGTACATCTACGCACCTCTGGCTGCACGTCTGGGATTAAACAAAATAAAGACAGAACTGGAAAACCTCAGTTTCAAATACGAACACCCTGACGATTTCCAAGCCATCTCCGAACAACTGGCATCCACACAGGCTGAACGCGACACCATATTCCAGCAATTCACGCCACCTATCAGGGAAGCGCTCGACAAGATGGGACTGCAGTACGAAATATTCTCCCGCATAAAAAGCCCATACTCCATATGGAGCAAAATGCAAAACAAGCATGTCACCTTCGACGAGATTTTCGACATCCTTGCCATACGTATCATTTTCGAACCACGCACGCCGGAGGAAGAGGTCAACGATTGCTTCAACATCTACGTAGCGCTGACAAAAATATACAAATCCCATCCCGACCGATTCCGTGATTGGGTGAACCATCCCAAAGCCAACGGCTACCAAGCCCTGCATGTGACGCTCATGTCACATAAAGGCGAATGGATTGAAGTACAAATCCGTTCGAAACGCATGAACGAAATCGACGAACAAGGACTTGCGGCACACTGGAAATATAAATCGAACGACACAAACCTCAATCCCTCCGAAGCAGATGACAAAGTAGACGGATGGCTCCACACCATTAAGGAGATTTTGGACGACCCACAGCCAGACACGCTTGACCTGCTCGACACCATCAAGCTCAATCTGTTCGCCAAAGAAATCATCGTGTTCACGCCAAAGGGAGAAATCAAGTCCATGCCCGCCGATGCCACCGCTCTTGACTTTGCTTTTTCCATACACTCCTTTCTCGGCACACACTGCATCGGAGCTAAAGTCAACCACAAGCTTGTGCCCATCATGCACACCCTTAAGAGTGGCGACCAAGTGGAAATCCTGACATCCCGCAATCAACAAGTCAAGCACGAATGGCTCAAATACGTCACCACAGCTAAAGCCAAAAGTAAAATACAAGCCTGTCTGCGCAAGATGGACCGTGAGTTGCAGCAACAAGGCATGCAATTGCTCGAAACGTTCCTGCAGAAAAAGGAACTCGAAGCCAACGGTGAAAACATCAACAAACTACAACGCTTCCACCGTTTCAGCACACGCGAACAAATGCTACAGGCCATCGCACGACAGGAACTCACACTCACCGATGCAGACGTGGCCTATCTCCAAGGAAAACGGCCTTCAAAAGGATGGCGCAAGTTTATCCCATTCATATCTGAGAAAGAGAACGCCGAAGTCGAGACATCCGCCCGTCTTGAAGTCGATGCCATCGACCGCAAAAAAGTCTTTACGCTTACCGATGCCAACATTGACCAATGTATCATCGAGGGTTGCTGCCATCCAATCCCCGGAGACGACGCCCTGGGCTACATAAACACCGAAGACAACCGCCTGCACATTCACAAACGCAATTGCCCGCAGGCCATGAAGCTCAAGAGCAACTTCGGAAACAACATCGTCGCCGTCACATGGGACGTCAACCATCATCTCTTCGAGACCACCGTCGACATCAGCGGTATCGACGAGGAAGGCATGCTCCTCCGCATCGCCGAATCGCTCTACAACATCGACAACATCCGCGTTGAAGCACTCAACATTGCCGGAAACGACGGCATCTTCAATGCCCGACTCACAATCCGCGTACACAACACCGAAGAAGTAAGACACGTCTGCTCCGCACTGAAACAAATCGACAAGGTGCTCAAAGCCGTGCGGTTCGACTGAAAAGTAAATTACACCCATAATGAACATGGGAAAACCTATGTCAGATATCCGGAAACACAAGCCCGACATAAAATAATCCAAATCCGACATGGATAATACAAAAAGAGGCATAAGCAAAGGCTTATGCCCTTTTTTATGTCAAATCCGCAAATTCCGCCCCGGTTTGTTCCGCCAGCAGTGCGGGAGATATCTTCAACTGCAGCCCACGTTGGCCCGCACTCACGAAAACGTTCGGAAACGACTGCGCAGACTTATCTATATACGTAGGAAACCGTTTCTTCATTCCCACAGGTGAGCATCCGCCGCGGATATATCCCGTGACAGGAAGCAAGTCCTTTAGAGGCAACGTGTCACACTTTTTGTTGCCGCTCACACGTGCAGCCTGTTTCAAGTCAATTTCCTTACCCCCGGGCACTACACAGACGAAATACTTCACCTTGTCGCCTGTGAGTACAATCGTCTTGAATACCTGCTCCACATTCTCGCCCAAACTGGCCGCCACAGTAGGAGCTGAGAGGTCATTTTCATGGACTTCGTATGCCACAAGTTCGTATTCCACTCCCGCACGGTCGAGCAAGCGGCATGCATTCGTCTTTTTCAATTCATGTGACATGGTTCTGTTGACACTTGTTTTTGACTGCCGGGCCTCTCCAACTCTTGTTTCAGGAACGCCGACGTATATCCTTTTCCACTTCGGACTACCTCGTCGGGCGTACCACAGACCACCAGGCGGCCACCACGGCCTCCGCCTTCGGGACCAAGGTCAATGATATGGTCGGCCTGAAGAATGACATCCATGTTGTGCTCTATAATGACGACCGTGTTGCCTTTGTCCACGAGACGCTGCAACACGCCCATAAGCACACGGATGTCTTCAAAATGCAACCCTGTGGTGGGCTCGTCGAGGATGTACAGTGTGCGGCCGGTCTTTCTTTCCCAATTCCGTAGCCAATTTGACGCGTTGGCTCTCGCCTCCCGAAAGCGTCGTGCTTGACTGGCCCAACTTGATGTAACCCAGTCCGACATCCTGCATCGCTTTCAATTTGCGGATAATGGCCGGTACATTTTGGAAGAACCCGACTGCCTGGTTTATTGTCATATCCAGTACGTCAGCAATGCTCTTTCCTTTGAAACGAACTTCAAGTGTTTCGCGGTTGTACCGTTTTCCATGACACACTTCGCAAGGAACGAGTACATTAGGCAGGAAATTCATTTCAATGGTTTTGTATCCGTTGCCCTTGCATGCCTCACAGCGTCCGCCGGACGTATTGAACGAAAAGCGTCCCGGCTTATAACCACGTATACTGGCCTCCGGCAGATGGACAAAAAGGTTCCGGATGTCACTAAAAACGCCCGTATAAGTTGCAGGATTGGAACGCGGCGTCCGGCCTATGGGGCTCTGGTCCACATTTATCACCTTGTCGAGAGCATCCAAGCCTTCGATGCTGTCGTAGGGAAGAGGCTCCTGCAATGAACGGTAAAAATGCTGTGACAAGATAGGCAGGAGCGTGTCGGTGACAAGCGTGGATTTGCCACTGCCGCTGACGCCGGTCACACAGATGAGTTTGCCAAGCGGAAAAGCCACGTCAATGTGCTTCAAATTGTTTCCGGAGGCTCCGCGGAGTACTAGACTCTTCCCGTTGCCGGGACGCAATGCACTGGGTTCTTGAAATATCTTCCCGTTAAGATAATCTGCCGTAAGCGTAGATTGTTTCAACATGTCGGCGGGACGGCCTTGGAATACGATTTCTCCGCCAAGACGCCCTGCACGTGGTCCGAGGTCGATGATATAGTCGGCGCTGAGCATCATGTCGCGGTCGTGCTCCACGACGACAATGGTGTTGCCTAAGTCGCGCAAGGACTTCAACGAACGGATGAGCCGTTTGTTGTCGCGCTGGTGGAGACCGATGCTTGGCTCATCAAGGATGTAGAGGACGTTTACAAGCTGTGAGCCAATCTGGGTGGCCAGGCGGATACGCTGGCTCTCTCCGCCTGACAGCGTGGTTGAACCGCGGCCGAGCGACAAATAATCCAGACCGACATCAAGCAGGAATTTCAACCGGGTGAGTATCTCACGGATTATTTCGCGGCCTATTTTCTCCTGCATGGGTGGCAGTTGCAAGTTCTGAAGCCAGTGATACAAAGAGGTGAGGTCCATGGATGTCACTTCATGGATGTTTTTACCGTCAATCAAGAAGTGTAACGACTCCGTATTAAGCCGTGCACCGTGACACAGGGGGCATTCCGTCTGCTTGTTGAACTGTTCCGCCCATTTCTGTGCCGCAGCAGACATCTCCTGATCGCACATCTGCTGGATGTATTTGCCCAGCCCGTCATAATGAATGAAGTAATCATTGCTGGCATGCACCAGTTCGGCCGGGATACGGAGGTCATGCTCACTGCCACTGAAGATATCGTCGACAGCTTCCTGAGGAACGTCGTTCAACGGTGTGTCCAAATCGCATTCGTATTCCTTGAGCAAAGCCTCAATTTGCCAGAAAATGAGCGCGCTTTTGTATTTTCCCAAAGGCACAATCCCTCCCTGACGAATTGAGAGCGACCGGTCGGGAATTACCTTGTCCACATCAATCACACTTACTGTACCCAGTCCTTTGCACCGTGGGCATGCCCCCAACGTGGAGTTAAACGAAAAGTCGTGGGGAGAAGGGTCTTTGTACGAAATGCCCGAGACTGGGTCCATCAGATGTTTGCTGTAATACCTGACACCATTATCCTGCACATCAAGTACGGCCAGAAGACCGTCACCCTGTTTGAACGCCACACTCACACTCTTCGCCAGACGTGGCGTGTCTTTTGTGTCAACAGCCAGTTTGTCTATCACAATCTCTATG
>CAMZHB010000048.1 GCA_947306605.1 uncultured Prevotellaceae bacterium
TGTCGCAGACGGACGACCGTGATACGTTAATACTTGCTCCAATGCCGTAGCCACACACCCCACCATACACCGTTCTGTGCTCACTTGTCCTTTATCGTCCGTATAATATGGGCAACGGCCGTTAAAAGGAGCGTATTGGTCACGTACACTGCGCAGAAGTGGCTTCACAGGATGCACAAAGGGCAACGCAGACGCCCCATACCTCGCACCAGAAAGCATACGCAGGATACCGAGAGCATTCTCCGGCACAGCATCTCCCTTGTGAGCATCGCCATAGCCAACTACGGGGCAAATACTGTCCGTTCGCGATATCACAACGAAGCTTCCCGAACCGTCATTATATATATAAGGTATATCTATCGACGAGTCCGGAGACACCAACGTCAGTTTTTTCGACACGAAACCCTTCGAACGGTCACATAGGGCACGCTCACGAAAAAAAGCCTCGGCACTGCGACGAGCCATAGACTCACTTACCGGCTGTGCAACAGACTCCAGGCACAATAAGGCTGTCAAAAGACACACAAAACCCTTTAATATTGTTCTCATCGCCTGCAAATATAGCTATAAATTTGTACCTTTGCAAATGATTTCAGGCCAAAATGGATATGTTACAAACAAAAAACTTAAAACATCAGGTTATTACTTTCAAACACTTCATCCGGAAAGGATATGCCTTGTTCAATGTGCTCGGAAGAGAAATACGCATCGGCTGCCTTGCGGTATGCACCATCGCATGTGCCCCTTGTACGACATTGGCCACACGACCGGACACATTACAGACCATTAGTGGGATGACAGATGAAGACAAGACACTCGACGAAGCCACAGTGACGGGTACACACGCAACATGGCCTCCAGGAGAAGCATCCGTAAAAGTCGAGATTCTGACCCGCGAGGAAATACAAGCGGCACGTGTACAGACAATAAACGATCTGTTGAAACTATGTCTGAGTGTTGACGTCAGACAACGGGGAAACTTCGGTGTACAAACCGACATAAGCATCGGGGGCGGGACATTCGACCAAACGGCTTTGTTGTTGAACGGCGTAAGCCTGACCAATCCCCAAACAGGTCACCTTTCAGCCGACTTTCCAGTGGCTATAGCCGACATAGAAAGGATTGAAATATACGACGGAGGGGCTTCACACATTTTCGGAAGCCAGGCACTCAACGGGGCAATCAACATAATCACGCGGTGCAGCAACACCAACCAAGCGGGACTTCATTTTGATGGCGGCAGCTACGGTACTCTGGGCGGAGGAGCCTACCTGAATCTTTCCACGACGCGTATACGCCAAAGAATAAGCGCCGACGTCCTGCGTAGCGACGGTGGAACGAGGAACAGCGCGTTTCAAAAATACCGTACATACTATCAAGGGAACTACACCGATGACATGGTACGCCTGACATGGCAGGGAGGATACAACAAACAGCGTTACGGAGCCAACACGTTCTACTCAGCGCTTTATCCGAACCAGTGGGAAGAAGGCACACGCTACTTAGCTACTGTGAAAGCAGAGACTAAGGGACGGATTCACCTGATTCCATCGTTGAGTTGGGTACGTAGTTTCGACCATTTCCAACTTGTCAGGCACAGCAGCGCAGGTGAAAATTTCCACCGCAACGATGTGTTCACGGCTACCGTCAATGCACATGCCTTATGGGCACTGGGGAGCACGGCCGTAGGAGCTGAACTGCGTCATGAAGGCATTGTGTCAACCAATCTCGGCAAACCGCTTACTGAAGACGAATATATACGCATTGAAGGCAAAGACGGGTATTACGACCACCGCGACAACAGGACCAATGTCAGTCTTTTTCTGGAGCACCATTGGGTCAAGCGCCACTATAGCCTGAGTGCGGGATGTCTGGTCAATCGTAACAGTGCCCTTAACGAGAAATTTTATTTTTATCCGGGAGTTGACGCCAGTTTTAGCCCCACCCGGACACTGCGGTTCTTCACTTCGTGGAACAAATCATTGAGACTGCCCACTTTTACCGACCTTTACTACAAAAGTCCCACGCAACAGGGCAACGTGGGTTTGAGACCCGAGAAGGCATCTACCTTCAAAGTCGGCACCGAATGGGACTCCGGCATACTGAAGATGCTGCTGACAGGAACTTACCGGCACGGAACGGATATGATAGACTGGATAATGCACCACGAAAACGACGTGTATCACGCCACAAACTTCAAAATCGACAATTATGCCCTTCAAGTGCAGGGAAAACTGGACTTACAGAGACTCATGGGCGGGAACCAGCCTTTCAGGTCCTGCACAGCCGGATATGTGTACAACTACCAGCAACGTCACGACCATGTGGACGTTTTCAAGTCGAACTACGCTCTCGACTACCTGCGTCACAAACTGGTCGTAAGCCTCTATCATCATATCTGGAACGCACTTGACGCCTCTTGGAACCTACGTTGGCAACAGCGCACCGGGTCTTGGCTGGGTTATACCGAAGAACGACAGCCGCAACTCAACCGCTATCATCCCTATTCCCTTTTGTCGCTGAAACTGGTCTGGACAAAACCGACGTATGACCTCTATGCCAGTTTCGACAACCTGACTTCTCATCGCTATTACGATCTCGGTGCCGTCCAACAGCCAGGTATGTGGGTTATGATTGGAGGTAACTGGCGGCTAAACCTATAAGAGAATCCGCGGCAGCGATATTGTCACGGGCATATGAACCTTCGGTTAAACAACGAGGCATATAGCGCGTAGGACAAGCCATATAAAAATTTTTATATCCGACATATTCCGCAGCATGTGGCTTGTCGTTTTGCACCTGTTGGAGATGCTCTTTCGCCAAGGGGAGAGAATACTAAAACCACACCTTTTACGTTAATTATAAAAGAATAATCAAGAAACTATGACTGAGAAAAAAATCACGACAACGTATATCGAATGTCGCATAGAGGAGTTGCCTTCGCCGATACAGGCCCTGATCAATGCGGCAAAGGAGAGCGTGAAAAACAGCTACGCTCCATACAGTCACTTTAACGTAGGTGCGGCGTTGCAACTCAACGACGGAACCGTCTTAACCGGCAACAATCAGGAGAATGCCTCGTATCCCTGCGGCACATGCGCAGAAAGAAATGTATTAAACTACGCCCGGGCCAACTATCCCCGACAAGCTGTAACCGACCTCGCCATAATTGCCGCCGAAAAAGGACATTACACGAAGAATCCCCTGCCCCCTTGCGGATTGTGCAGACAAGCGCTGCTCGAAACTGAACAAGTGCAAAAACAAACCTTGCGTCTGTATCTGTGCGGGGCAGAAAAAGTCTGGGTAATCCCATCTGCCGCATCCCTTCTCCCGCTGCAATTTGACGCCGAGGCACTGCATGCCGAATAATCGCAACTTTTTTGTAATTTTGCACCACTAAAAAGGAACGAGCATGATTACTGTATCAGATTTAGCCATACAATTTGGCCGCCAAATCCTATATAAGGACGTCAACCTCAAGTTCACGAACGGTAATATCTATGGTATCATCGGTGCAAACGGGGCAGGGAAAAGTACATTACTGCGTGCAATCAGCGGAGAATTGGAGACGTCGAAGGGCAACATTGAGATCGGCCCCGGCGAACGCATGAGTGTGCTGAGTCAAGACCACTTTAAATTTGACAGCTTCACGGTGATGGACACGGTGTTGATGGGTTACAAAGAATTGTGGGACGTAACGCAACAAAGAAACGACTTATACGCTAAAGAAGACTTTAACGAAGAAGACGGAATGAAGGTGGCAGAACTTGAAGAAAAGTTCGCAAACATGGGAGGGTATGACGCAGAAAGCAACGCCGGCATGCTGCTCAGCCAACTTGGCATACCCGACTCCAAGCACCAGATGATGATGAGCGAACTTTCCGGAAAAGAAAAAGTACGCGTGATGCTTGCACAGGCCTTGTTTGGCGAACCAGACAACTTGTTACTCGACGAGCCCACCAACGACCTGGACCTTGAAACAGTTGAGTGGCTGGAAGATTACTTAGGCAACTACGAACACACCGTGCTTGTTGTCAGCCACGACCGCCATTTCCTCGATGCTGTGTCCACTCATACGGTTGACGTAGACTATGGAAAAATTACTTTGTACGCCGGAAACTACAGTTTCTGGTACCAATCGAGCCAATTAGCCCTACGTCAGGCACAGAACCAGCGACAAAAAGCAGAGGACAAACGGAAAGAGTTGGAGGAATTCATACGTAGGTTCTCCGCAAACGTAGCTAAGAGCAAGCAGACCACGAGTCGTAAAAAAATGCTCGAGAAATTAAACGTCGAAGAGATACAACCATCCACGCGAAAGTATCCTGGTATTATTTTTCAAATGGATCGTGACCCCGGAAATCAGATTTTGGAAGTACAAGATCTGAAGGCCGTCACCGAAGAAGGCACCGTGCTCTTCGATCATTTGAGTTTCAACATTGAAAAAGGGGAAAAGGTCGTATTTCTAAGCAGGAATTCAAGAGCAATGACTGCTTTGTTTGAGATTATCAACGGTAACCGCGAGCCTGCATCGGGTTCATACAAATGGGGAGTCACGATAACCACAGCTTACTTGCCTTTGGACAACACCAAATTCTTCGACAGCCAACTTAACATGCTCGAATGGCTAAGTCAGTTCGGTGAAGGCAATGAAGTGTACTTTAAAGCTTTTCTGGGACGCATGTTGTTTTCGGGTGAAGACATCTTGAAAAAAGTCAACGTGCTTTCCGGTGGCGAGAAAATGCGCCTCATGATTGCACGCATGCAGTTGAAAAACGCCAACTGCCTTATTCTTGATACACCAACCAATCATTTGGATTTGGAAAGCATACAAGCGTTCAACAATAACCTAAAGCTATACAAGGGAAACCTACTTTTTGCGAGCCATGACCATGAATTTATCGAATCACTTGCAGGTCGTGTTATTGAACTCTCACCTAACGGTTGCATTGACAAATTGACCAATTACGAAGACTATATTCGCGACGAACACATCAAAGAATTAAGAGAAAAACTCTATCGCGGAGTCTAATTGGTACGACTTTTGCAATTGCAAAGGTGACTAAAACAAAAAGAAATGAGTAAGAAAAAACACAACAAAGTGACAGAAAATATCGAGCAAGAACAAGCCAAAACGGAAACGCAAGATACAACTGAAACAGTCGATTCTTCAGCAACAGAAGAAAAAGATGCGGTTCAGGAAGAGGCTAATCCTATAGAGTTGCTTGAAGCTCAAGTGGCAGAGCTCAAAGATAAGTATTTGCGTCAAGTAGCTGAATTTGACAATTACCGAAAACGTACTCTCAAAGAGAAGACTGAGCTCATCTTAAATGGAGGAGAGAAAGTCATGACGGCACTTCTGCCTGTCATGGACGATTTTGAGCGTGCGTTGGAGAGTTTTAACAAATCCTCTGACGTAGATGCTTTACGCGAAGGCGTAACTCTGATTTTCGAGAAACTGGTTAAGACCCTCGAAAGTCAAGGACTCAAGGCTATTGAAGCCGTTGGGCAGGATTTTAATACGGATTTCCACGAAGCTATAGCCATGATACCGGCAACCAATGACGATGAAAAAGGAAAAGTCATTGACTGCGTACAAACGGGCTACATGCTTAATGAGAAGGTAATCAGACATGCCAAAGTGGCCATAGGACAATAATATCAGAAGGAGCGGCATATGGCCAAGAGAGATTATTATGAAGTGCTCGGTGTGGCAAAAAACGCCACCGAAGAAGAAATTAAACGGGCATATAAGAAGAAAGCCATTCAGTATCATCCGGACCGTAATCCGGGTGACAAAGAGGCTGAAGAGAAATTCAAAGAAGCCGCCGAGGCATATGATGTTCTGCACGACGCAAAGAAACGTGCCCAATACGATCAATTTGGTTTTGAAGGATTGAGCGGAGCTGCGGGCGGCGGATTCAGTTCTCAGGGCATGAATATGGATGATATCTTCTCCATGTTCGGAGATATCTTTGGCGGACGCGGAGGTTTTGGCGGTTTTGGTGGCTTCGGAGGCGGAGGACAAGCCAGGCCGCAACAGTTCAGAGGCTCTGATTTACGTGTAAAACTGACTTTGACGCTGAAAGAAATAGCATCGGGAATCACAAAGAAGATTAAGGTCAAGAAATATGTGACTTGCCCCGATTGTCATGGCTCCGGCGCCGAAGGGCATGAAACTCCCGTCACTTGTCCTGAATGTCACGGCGCAGGATATGTGATTAAAACGCGCCAGAGTTTCCTTGGCATGATGCAGACTCAGACTGTTTGTCCCACATGTCACGGAGAAGGCAAGGTAATTAAGAACAAGTGTCGCCATTGTCATGGAGAGGGTGTCGTACAAGGCGAAGAGATTGTTGAAATAAGCATTCCGGCCGGTGTTTCGGAGGATATGGTCGTCAACGTGCCTGGCAAAGGAAACGCTGGAAGGCACAACGGCGTTCCGGGAGACATTCAAGTAATAATTGCAGAGGCTAAAAATGATACTTTCGTGCGTGACGGAAACAATATCATGTACAACCTGCTGCTTTCATTCCCTCAAGCCGCGCTTGGAGACACTGTAACCGTGCCTACAATTGACGGACAAGTTAGAATAAAGATTGAACCGGGCACGCAACCGGGCAAAATCCTCCGCTTACGCGGTAAAGGATTGCCGGCAGTCAGAGGTTACGGCTACGGAAACGGAGATCTGGTCGTCAAAATCAGCGTTTATATACCGGAAACTTTGTCATCGGACGAGAAAGAGGCCATCAGCCGCTTAAAAGACGGGGAACATTTCAAACCATCTGAAAGTATCCGCCGAAGAATCTTTGAGAAATTCAAAACTTTCTTTGATTAAAAACGGACTATGTCCTACATAGAAACAATCAAGTACCTTTACGATAGTACGCCTGTCTTTCAAAAAGAAGGACAGGCGGCTTATAAAGAAGGTTTGGACAATACTCTCGCTTTCGACGAGCACTTCGGGCATCCCCACAGACAATATAAGACCATTCACATCGCAGGTACTAACGGCAAAGGTTCATGTGCACACACGTTAGCCGCAGTCCTGCAATCGGCAGGCTATAAAACGGGGCTCTACACTTCTCCTCACCTCGTGGATTTCCGAGAACGCATCCGCATCAACGGACAACCGATTTCCGAAGATTATGTCGTGAATTTTGTTGACAAAGAACGCCGTTTCTTTGAACCACTACATCCCTCTTTTTTTGAGATTACGACGGCGATGGCCCTAAAATATTTTGCCGACGAGCAGGTTGACATCGCCGTTATCGAGGTCGGGTTAGGCGGACGCCTGGATTGTACCAACATTATCCGGCCTATACTTTCCGTAATCACAAATATCAGTTTCGATCACGTACAATTCCTCGGACATACCTTGGATGCAATAGCGGAAGAGAAAGCCGGCATCATGAAACAAGGCGTTCCTGTCGTCATAGGCGAATATACGGAAGAGACACGCAAAGTGTTTGAAGATAAAAGCAAAGAAGCGGGCGCCCCACTCTGCTTTGCCGAAGACCATCAGGAGATTTGTTCATACCAGGCGGACTACAAACGCGGCGGATTCGAATATGTGACCAAAACATATGGTAAACTACACGGCGAACTCGGAGGATTGTGTCAAGAAAAAAACACAAATACCATACTGAACGCGATCAGCCAACTGAAAAAGTCGGGCCTAAAACTGAGCAAAAAGGATGTCCGGCAAGCTTTCGAAAATGTCTGTTCATTAACGGGCCTTATGGGACGTTGGCAAACAATTAAAAACGAGGGGCCAACCGTTGTATGTGACACCGGACACAATGAAGGAGGCTTCAAATACATTGCCAGACAACTCAAAGCCCAGACCTGCGAAGCCATGCGTATTATAATAGGTATGGTCAACGACAAAGATGTGCGTGCCGTGCTTGCTCTGCTTCCCAAAAACGCCATCTACTATTTTACAAAAGCAAGTGTCAAGCGCGCCATTGACGAAAATGAACTCAAAAACCTGGCAGAAGACTACGGACTCAAAGGTAAAACGTACCAAACCGTAGTGAGTGCATACCAGGCGGCAATTAGCGACTCACAACCTCATGATTTCGTATACATCGGAGGCAGTAGTTACGTCGTAGCCGATTTTCTGACATTTTTTATGCCCAAAATGTCAACTCAAGATTAAAATTCCTACGATTTTCCTTGCGTTATTGTTTCTTTTGAGTTATATTTGCATCAAAAATAACTACGTAGGAAAAATAACATGGAAAATGTGAACACCCATGTCTGCGGAATGTCTCCCGAAGCCTTTCAAAAGGAGATTGACGGCAAACAGACGGGACTTTATGTCCTAAAAAATGACAAAGGAAACGAAGTAGCGATTACCAATTACGGAGGTGCCATCACCGCCATCATGGTTCCCGACAAAAATGGCAAACTTGCAAATGTCATTCAGGGACATGACAACATCGACAGTGTAATCAACAGTCCTGAACCCTTTCTAAGCACACTTGTAGGCCGATACGGCAACCGCATCTGCAAAGGCAAGTTTACGCTTGACGGAAAAGAATACACGTTAAGCGTAAATAACGGCCCCAATCATTTACACGGAGGCCCGACAGGCTTTCATGCCCGGGTATGGGACGTAGTAAAGGCAAGTCAAAACAGTTTAGCACTGAAATATGTCTCAAAAGACGGCGAAGAAGGCTTTCCTGGCACGCTGACTATGGGCGTTGTTTACACGTGGACCGACGATAATGAACTGGTTATCGAATATGAAGGCACCACAGACAAGAAAACAATTGTCAATATGACCAGTCACGGATTCTTCTCCCTATCTGGCATAGCCAATCCCACACCTTCGGCAATGAATGTCGTTTGCACAATCAACGCAGACTATTATGTACCCATCG
>CAMZHB010000049.1 GCA_947306605.1 uncultured Prevotellaceae bacterium
TCGTGATGGGCACTCCTCCAGCCACCCATTGTTCAGCGGGAGCCGTTGTATTCTTCACAATAGCCATATATCCGGTTTTGCCATTCGCAATTAGTTGGGAGGCACTCAAACCTAAGCTGTAGCAATAATCGGCATCGAAGTTGGAAGGAGCGGCACAACGTCCCTCATATCCGAAGAAATGATGCTGGGCACTGAATTTGCCCACAAATTTCCCCTCTTTCTTCATTGCAGCCAGTTTTTTGGCCACCATAGCCGAAAGCAATTTTTCCGTTTCTATGAGAGAAACCTGCACATTTCCGTGAGGGTCGCGCTCACCCGTGAGTTGCTCTGCAAACACTTTGGGAAGCGAAGCCAATGTAGCGGCATTCTCCGTGCTAAGATTGTCAACGAGCCAGGCAACACGGTCTTCGGGCTGCGCCTGTGCATACTTGTCTGACGAAAGTACGTCGTTGAGCTCGGCAATCAGCTTTTTTACCGCAGGAATAAACTCAATGAGGCCTTCAGGTATGAGTACGGTGCCGAAATTATTGCCTTGCGCTGCACGGGCAGCCACTGCGTCGGCGATATCTGCGACAATCTCGTCCAGAGTAAGGCCTTTCTCCTGAATTTCTTCGGAAATGAGACAAATATTCGGCTGTGTCTCGAGCGCACATTCGAGTGCGATGTGAGAAGCTGAACGTCCCATCAGTTTAATAAAGTGCCAGTATTTTTTAGCTGAATTGGCGTCGCGCTCAATGTTGCCTATGAGTTCCGAATAAGTCTTACAAGCGGTGTCGAAACCGAAGCTGGTTTCTATCTGGTCGTTTTTGAGGTCTCCGTCGATGGTCTTGGGACAGCCGATGACCTGTATGCCCGTGTTTTTGGCGGCGTAATATTCGGCCAGGACGCATGCGTTGGTGTTTGAGTCGTCTCCGCCGACAATTACGAGGGCTTTGATGCCCAGCTCATTCAATATTTTCAATCCGCTCTCAAACTGGCTTTCTTCTTCAAGCTTTGTCCGTCCGGAGCCAATCATATCAAAACCGCCGGTATTGCGATATTCGTCGATGATGTCGGCAGTCAGTTCAACGTATTTATGGTCTACGAGGCCGCCAGGTCCGAGCAGGAAGCCATATAGACGGTTTTGGGGATTCAGACGCTTGATACCGTCGAAGATACCGCAAATGACGTTGTGTCCGCCAGGAGCTTGTCCGCCACTGAGAATGACACCGACGTTCATAGGCGCGAATGACTTGGCTTCACCGGGCACAAATTCCACCAAAGGCAGGCCATAGGTGTTGGGAAACAGTTTCTGGATTTCTTCATGATCGGACACGCTCTCGGTAGGAGCGCCTTCCTTCACGCTGACATTGCCCTGCAGGCCCACAGGCAGTTTGGGGCGATACTCAGCACGGGCTATTTGCAATGCACTTTTGTTTGTCATAATCGTACAGTTATTTTGGTCTTGTTTTCAACTTACAAAGTTACAAAAAAGTGGGGATTTCTTCCATCTATCCACGCCCTTTTATTTCGGATGAATCACATTGATAATTTCAAACAGGGCCTGCGCGCGACTATATCGGAGTTAGAAAATCCATATCGGACATGGGAAACACCATGTCCGACTTGTGTCAGGGAGTCCGGCATCTCATGTTTAACAAGCGGGAAACAACAAAAAGTTGAGGCTTTTCCGCTTTTTGCACTCTTTTATTTGTACTTTTGCAAACGTAAACGCTATAATTTATCACAGAGATGAAAGGCATTGTATTGGCCGGAGGCAGCGGAACACGCCTCTATCCCATCACTAAAGGCATCAGCAAACAACTGATACCTATCTACGACAAGCCGATGGTGTACTACCCCATTTCGGTACTCATGCTGGCAGGCATTCGCGACATCTTGGTAATATCTACACCGCAGGACCTGCCGATGTTCAAGCGTTTGCTCGGCGACGGAAGCGATTACGGCATCCGTTTGAGCTATGCAGAACAGCCCAGCCCCGACGGTTTGGCCCAGGCATTCATTATAGGACGCAATTTCATTGGCAATGATGACGCCTGCCTTGTTCTGGGCGACAACATATTTTATGGCAACGGCATGCCAGAGCTTTTGCAGCGCGCCGTAAAGACCGTAACCGACGAAAGAAAGGGCTGTGTTTTCGGTTACCGCGTGAACGATCCGCAGAGATACGGGGTCGTGGAATTTGACTCCAACCGCAATGCCATTTCCATTGAGGAAAAACCGGCCGTACCAAAGAGCAATTATGCCGTTGTTGGCCTATACTTCTACCCGAACGAGGTAGTCGACATCGCATCCCGCATCAAACCCAGCGCACGCGGTGAACTGGAAATCACAACGGTAAACCAAGAGTTCTTGTCCCTCGGCCGTCTCAAAGTAGAGACACTTGGACGTGGCTTTGCCTGGCTTGACACCGGCACTCACGAAAGTTTGAGCGAGGCATCCACATTTATTGAGGTCATCGAGAAACGTACAGGCCTCAAAGTGGCTTGTCTCGAAAGCATTGCCCTGGAAAACGGATGGATAAGCAAACAAGAGTTGCGCGAAATTGCCCGCCCGATGGAGAAGAACCAGTATGGCCAATACCTGCTGAAACTCGCAGAAGAATAGACACCCCGTCCCTCCCCACAACGGGAACAAGGAGAACCCGACAACCATAAAAACAAGGAGTAAAACCGAATGGCTTTACTCCTTATTATATATATTATATATAGCAATTACCCGCTACTTCTTATCTGTGCTTTTTTGCCTGCAACTTGAGCTGTTTCTGCAGTTCGGCTTCAGCAGCCTTGACACCCTTCGTCTTAAGCGTCATAGTGTAAGCCTTGGCTATGGCAGCCGTTTCGGCTTCCTGCTCTTCAGAAGCGAAAGCATGGCGATAAGCCTTTTGATCATAAGCGTGTCCGCGGGTAAAGTCAGGAACAGCCACGGCAGCACAATTGTTGTCCATGGAACGTTCGCCCAACTCAGCCAGACAGCACCACTCGGCAAGGTCATATATGTCAATGTCAAGAGGAAGACCGTTTTGCAGGCAATATACCAGGCGTGCGTCCATCACGAAATCCATGCCGCCGTGTCCACCTACCACTTTGGCCTCGGCACCGTACTTCTTCAGTATGGGAGCCTGGTACTTGGCAACCAGTGCATCCATATCAGCCTTTTTCATAAAGCTGTGACTCGAGAGGTTGTCAACTTGGGGAGCCACTCCGGAGTTCTTCATCTGGCCGGCATCAAGCGCGTAACCTTCCACAGGGTACTTGTTCGCAAAACCTTTCGTACCTGTCAATTGGTACAAACGGTTATAAGGTTGCGGATTCATGACATCGTGCTGTATTTCTATAACCTTGCCCTGCTCAGTACGGATAAGCGTAGTCGTATGGTCCCCGTTGCGGAATTCTTCCTCCGTACAGTCTTTGCCCGTAATTTGCTTTACCAAGCCCGGTCCCGTAGCTGCTTTCGTGTCCATAGCCACTAAAGTCTTCATACGGTCACCACGGTGAATGTTGAGTACCTGTGCCACAGGACCAAGTCCGTGAGTCGCATAGACATCACCACGATGGGTACGATTGTATTCAAGACGCCAGTTTTGCCAATAAGCACCCCAAAAATCGCTGAGATTATGGATGTAAGCACCCTGCACACGAAGCACTTCACCAAAGACTCCCTGCTGCGCCATGTTGAGAGAATTGAGTTCGAAGTCGTCGTAGCAGCAATTCTCAAGCAACATACAGTGCAAACGCTTCTGTTCAGAAAGGTCTATAAGCTCCCAACAATCTTTCAAATCCATGGCAGAGGGGACTTCAATAGCCACATGCTTCCCGTTTTCAAGGGCACACTTGGCCACAGGCACATGATGCACCCAGTCTGTGGCAATGTAAACCAAATCAATGTCCTTACGCTTGCACAACTCCTCATAACCATAATCGCCAAAGTAAACCTCGGCCTCCGGCATATTGGCTTTCGTCAGATACTTGTTGCAACGCTCCGCACGTTCACGTTCATAATCACACAAGGCCACAATACGCACGCCGTTAATGTGAGTCCAGCGCTCCACAGCACCGGGACCACGCATCCCAAGACCCACAAAAGCCACACGAACAACAGGTATCGGAGCCACAGACAAGCCCAATGCGTGTTGCTGGCCCGCTGGACGCGACGGCGTCTCAACTACTATCGTTCCCTTCTCCCAATGCCATTTCGTTTGGGCCGGAACTACATTTGAAAACATCAAAAGGCTGATAACAGCCATCAAAAACGAAAACTTTTTCATCTGGTATATAATTTTTTATTATGTATTCAGCAGAGGTTTATACAAACATTAGTTTGCAAATTTAAGCATTTATCGGCAAACAAACCCAATTACCAGTATATAAAATTGACTCACACAATAAAAAACTGCATTTCCGAGGGTCTACATCAGATTTATCGTTAACTTTGTGCCTGTAAAACTATCCTGTATCCGATGTATTCATTCCGTCCTGTTTGTATCAGAATCCTTGCGCTGTCTCTCGTTCTTTCATGTCAAATACTTGGAGCACGAGTAACGCCTCCCGCGCCATACGGTCCCACACCCTCTGCCCGACAACTGACATGGCACGATTTAGAAATGTATGCGTTCATACATTTCACCACTACAACGTATCGCGATGTGGAATGGGGCTACGGTGATGCCTCACCCGACGAATTCCAACCCGACAGTCTGGATTGCAACCAATGGGTCAGCACACTCAAAGCGGCGGGTATGAAAGGCGTTATCCTTACTGCCAAGCATCACGACGGTTTCTGTCTGTGGCCATCGCGTCTTACGGATTACAGTGTGGCCCATTCGTCGTGGCAGGAAGGAAAAGGCGACGTGGTCAAAGAACTTTCGGATGCCGCACGTCGTCACGGGCTGAAGTTTGGCCTGTATCTTTCGCCATGGGACCGACATGACCTGCGCTATGGCACACCTGCATACATCGACTACTATCGTGGACAACTGCAGGAACTCTTAACGGGCTACGGTCCCATATTTGAAGTTTGGCAAGACGGAGCTAACGGCGGCGACGGTTACTATGGCGGCGCCCGGGAACGGCGTAAGATTGACAACAAAACCTACTACGACTGGCCGAACACAAACCAGCTCATCCGCAAGTGGCAGCCTGACGCCTGCATATTCAGTGACGGCGGTCCCGATGCACGGTGGTGCGGCACGGAAAGCGGATATGTGGGCGACCCTAACTGGTGTGCCATCACGCGAAACAATTATGCCCCGGGGATAGCCAAACAAGAATATCTGCAACACGGGGAAGCGGACGGAACAGACTGGGTTCCAGCCGAAGTGGACGTATCTATTCGTCCCGGATGGTTTTATCATGCCCGCGAAGACCAACAAGTCAAGCCGGTGAGCAAACTCATGGACATCTATTACAAGTCTGTAGGCCGCGGTGCCAATCTTATCCTCAACGTTCCGCCCACCAAGAGCGGCCGGCTCCATCCTACGGACGTCTGTCACCTGTTAGCTTTCGGCAAAGCCCTGCGTGAAGAATTCAGCCAGCCACTCAGTCACAAAATAACGCGGTTTGGCAGCAGCAATACACGGGGTAACAGCAAACGTTATTCACCCAAGCGGCTTACAGACGGCAAAAAGACCACGTACTGGGCCACTGACGACAAAGTATGTCAGGCTTCCGTGACCTTTACATTCGACAAACCGACCGTATTCAACCGATTCAGCATAGGCGAATACCTACCTATGGGACAACGTGTCAAAGCATTCCAGATAGAAATAGAGACATCGGAAGGACAATGGACAAAGATTGCCGAGGCCACAACCATTGGCCACAAACGCCTGTTGCGTTTCCCCGATGTCGAAGCCCGCAACGTGAGACTTGTCATCACAGACAGCCACGCGTGTCCTTGCATTGAACACGTCGAATTCTATTATTCCCCGAATTAACAGGCTTTCAAGGCGTCACTTACCTATTTTGGCCGCGTCAAAATAGCATCCGGCCTTGCGCATATCCGAGATAAGTTCCCGGTAAAGCGGATTACGTTCCAACAAAGGCGCGTTTCCTATCACAATAAGTTGCTCTCTCGCCCGCGTCAGAGTGACATTGAGTTTACGGTCTACGGGATAAGGCGTGGGGGAATCGGACTTTTCCATGTAGGTTGCCGCAGACAGGAAATTCAATCCAAAGGATTGGTGCACCGTAAACAGGAACAGAATGATGTCACGTTGACTTCCCTGATAACGTTCTACGGTATCGGCTACCGTTTCATCAAATTCCGTCAGTCCGGCCTCCGACATGAGGCGTGTCAGAAGGCCTATCTGGTTTCGGTAAGGGACTATAATGCCCACATCACGCGACGTCAGCCGCCGCCCTGCCGACTCGTAGAGGGTTTTGAGGGACAACAGGCAGCGTACGGCCCACTCGGCTTCAGCCTGATTGGTCTTGCTGCTGTCTCCACGCGGCTTCGGTTTCCGGTTGAAGAACATCAGACGGTTGCGGCCCAATATAGCCGGAAGGGAATCGGGCGGGAACGAGGCTACATCGGGATAAAACGCCTCAATGGGGCGTGTCTGATGCAACAGGTCCACGCTGCGCAAACGGTTCTGGTAGAAATGAGCGTTCACAAAGCCGTATAGCCCCGGATGCATGCGACCCTGGCGTTCCAACATATAATATAAGTCGGTCCGTCCCGCTTGTTGGGCACGACCAAGCAGACGTTCGAACAGCGAATTACGGCAGTCGGTCAGCCCAAGTGCCCTCAAAGCCGGGTCTTGAACGGCCGACAATTGCGGCGACTGGCTCACGACAGCCGGCAACTGCTTTTGGTCACCCACCAGAACGAATTTGCGGACAGAATGGTTGGATGTGTCAGCCACTATGTCGGACTTGGATTTTTCTATGTCCGACTTCGTTTCTCCCATGTCGGACTTCGGCGGCACCGGGTCGCACTTGAAGAAAAAGAACGGCAACATGTGGGGCTCGAGCATTTGAGATGCTTCGTCAACAAATGCGACATTGAATGTGAAATGCTCAAACAAAGAGACTTGGGAAGTCAATGTAACCGCCGTTCCGACAAACACGCGCGTCCGCTTCAACAAGTTCATGACGGCCGAAGTGTCTTTAAGGTCATCGTGTCTCTGACACAGCAAACGGTTACAACAAGTTTCGCCGGCCGAAAGCGGGGAACCGAGCCGCAAATAATCGGCCAGGACCTCGGGATGTTCGTCAATCAAACCTTCAAGCATGTTGCAAAGTTCATCCACAGCGCGGTTAGTGTAGGCCATCAGCAGGATTTTCCCGTCCGATGTCTGACGCAGTTCCTCCTCCACCATACTTCGGATGGCCTGAGACGTTTTTCCGGAACCCGGAGATCCGATTACGAAAAACAATTCTTGAGCCTGGCGCTCACGGACAACCAGTTCGTTCATCGTATGATAGTCACCCAACAACTCACATGGTTCTGAAGCCACTCGTGGAGGGCGTTGGCACAACAGCAAGTCGCGTCTGTCGGCGTCACCATCAAGGAAAGCGTAAAGAGAAGCAAACAACCGGTTGGACGAAGCCTCTACAAAATCGTGTTCAACGGCATACCGAACGGTCTCATCCCCAAATGGCGCCGCGTTACTTTGGGGAGCATTGAGTTCAACAAGCAGATGCGTCGCCGCTTGTTCTTTTAAACGGCCGCGAAGAACGAATTGACGCCTCACATCCGGTTCCTTGTCTGCATAAGCATAGACAAGGACCACGTCACCCCGGCGAAAGTTCGAACGGAATCCATCGTCGGCGGCAGGAACCGCAAACTCAATGGCGACTATGCCCCTCTCATCTTTCAACAAGCGGCTTATCTTCAAATTCCAATACAGACTTCCAAGCTCATGACGCGTAGATGCCGGAAGATTCCACAAATCTGAAAACGCACGGCCGGCATTACCGGGCATCACTAATCGGGCCTGCAACTGCTCACGACAAAGAAAATCATAAAAACAATAGAAATAGGCCTGGCTCAAACGGCGATGAGAAAATGCATCGTCATTTGTTGACTGAAACTTCTCAAGCATACTGGCCATTCTGGGCCGTTCCCAATCCTTCCACAACGTCATGGCAGGATTCACAGCCAAGCTGTCGACATCTATATCCTGCAAGACATCGCGCACACCTGTTTTGGCACACTGCAATTCCAAAGAAACCACGCGGTTTCTCAACGCCAACGCCTCACGCAACAGACGTTGGTAGGTCTGTTCCGGCATTAAGCCGTCGGCATATTTGGAATACAAAAGAAAAGCCTGGGTGTTGCGACTTGGAATGCCCAATCCATATTCCAACAATGCTTGGTATAACATCATCTGAATATAGTGTGCTTCTTTGTGAGCGTGGCGAAATTCATCCCATTTCCCACTCTTTTGCTCCACTAATCTGGAATAATCGCTCTGCAAATAGTCCATACGACCGGCTAAGCCCAATGTCTCACAAACAAACGACGGCTCAATCAAGCCTTTGTCCAAGTCAAACTGAAATTTCCGGTATTCCGATGTTACCACATGGAGGATATTGTCAAATTGCTTGTGCGCTTCTTCATGGAAGTCAAACTTGTCATTAAGCGGTATTAATGTAAATGCCAACGGATCTGATTCAAAAGCCACTTTCGCACACTCCGCATAACTCATACGGCGATGTTCACGAACGGACTTCACTATTTGGTCGAGGAATAACCCCGCCAGGTTACCCAACACTGTATATGGCGTATCACGACGCGGCTCCAAGCGTGACAACAACACATTCCGAGCAT
>CAMZHB010000050.1 GCA_947306605.1 uncultured Prevotellaceae bacterium
CCTTGGAGGTGATTGTGGACAACGACGGCGTGACGCTCACCCCTGCCGTGGACGACGGGGCGGACAAATATCAGAAACAAGCCGTCGAAAACATCGTCCTGGCCCGGCACTCCGCGTTCACGTCCACCGACGGCGAGCGGGCCTGGCGGCAGGGCGAAGGCCCGGGGTTTTCCTATAAGAAACAGATGTACATCAACCACGACAACCCGTTCGCCGACGGCACATACCGCCAGGTGGAGACCATCCGGAAAGGTCAGGAGAGCACCGCAACGTGGAAAGCCACGCTACCGGAAACAAGGGAATATGCCGTGTACGTTTCGTACAAATCGCTGCCCAACAGTACGGAGCAGGCCCGTTACACCGTGTATCACCAAGGCCAACGGACGACCGTCAACGTCAATCAGGCTATCGGCGGCGGCACGTGGATTTACATCGGCACTTACCGCTTCGACCGGACGGCTCCGGGAGGCGACGAACGGAACAAGGTGGTGCTGACCAATCTCAACAACGACAAAAAAGACCGTCTGGTCACGGCCGATGCCGTGAAGTTCGGCGGCGGCATGGGAAACGTGGGGCGCTATACGGACCTGAGCAAACTGCAGGACGGACAATTCGACCCCATCGAGGCACGTGATGCCGTGGTGAGCGGTTGCCCGCGTTTCTGCGAAGGCGCCCGCTACTGGATGCAGTGGGCCGGCGTGCCCGACAGCATCTACGACCTGACCTTAGGGAAGAACGACTACGTGGACGACTACAAAAACCGCGGCCTGTGGGTGAACTGGCTGGCCGGCGGCTCGGAAGTCAATCCCGACGAGGGGGGACTGGGCATACCCATCGACTTCAGCCTCGCCTTCCACAGCGACGCCGGCACCACGCTGACCGACCAGACGGTGGGCACACTCGCCATTTACGACGACCAGCACTACGGTGGCACCTACGCCAACGGGGCCAGCACGAAGATGAACCACCAGTTGGCCGACCTCCTGCAGAGCAGCATCACGGAGGATGTGCGCCGGCTGTATGAACCGAACTGGAACCGACGTCAGATATGGGACAAGCCTTACTTCGAAGCATGGATGCCCAAGGCACCGGCCATGTTGCTGGAACTGTTGTCTCACCAGAATTTCGCCGACATGCGTTACGGGCTCGACCCCAGATTCCGTTTCACCGTGAGCCGCGCTATCTACAAGGGCATGCTCCGCTTCATCACGGCCCAGCGCGGCGAACGCTATGTGGTGCAGCCTCTGCCCGTGCAGAAGATGACGATGAAACCAGTGAGTGACCATGAAGTTGAACTGACGTGGGCACCGACGCCCGACAGCTTGGAACCTACAGCCACGGCCGACCGGTACATTGTTTACCAACGCATCGGCGACAGTGACTGGGACAACGGCACCTTGGTGAAACAGCCCGGCTTCAAAGCCCAGGTAACAGCGGGTAAGGTGTGCAGCTACAAAGTGGTGGCGGTCAACGACGGTGGGCGTAGCTTCGACTCCGAAATACTCTCAGCAGGCTTCAGCGGCGACAGTTTTGACGCCCCGGTGATGGTGGTCAACGGTTTCAACCGCATCGGTGCCCCGGCCGACTTTGAAGCCCCCGACGAAGCAGGCAAGCGCTTGGCCGGTTTCCTGCCCGACGTGGACTTCGGCGTTCCCTACCTCAAAGATATCTCCTTCACCGGGGCGCAAAAAGAATACCGCCGCAACATTCCGTGGATGGACGACGATGCGGCGGGGTTCGGCGACAGTTACGGAGACTACGAAAAGGAAGTGATCGCAGGCAACACGTTCGACTATCCCGCCGTGCATGGTGAAGCTCTGTTGGCAGCCGGCAAAAGTTTCGTTTCAAGCAGTGACGAAGCCGTAGAAGACGGCGGCGTTGATTTGAAAGACTACGGGATGGTGGACCTCATCCTCGGCAAAGAGTGTCAGACCAAGATGGGACACGGCAAGCATCTTCCGTTGGAGTATAAAGTCTTCACCCAACCGATGCAAGCGTGTCTCACGGCTTATCTGAAAGCCGGCGGGCGTCTGCTGGTCTCCGGCAGTTACGTGGCTTCCGACCTTTGGGACAACCCGCTGCGCATTGACGAGAGCCTGCTGGACCGTGAGCAGCTGAAGGCCGACCAAAAATTCGCCACCGATGTACTGAAGTACAAATGGCGCGTGGGTCAGGCAGCCAAAGGCGGCAAGTTGGGCTGGGTCAAGTCGGGAATCGGACGTCAGGTGGGGGCGTACTGCTATCACAACGTTCTGAACGCCGAGTGTTACGCCGTGCAGAGTCCTGACGCCTTGGAGCCGGCGGCCAACAACGCCTTTACCGTAATGCGTTACTTGGAAAACAACCTCAGTGCCGCCGTGGCCTACGACGGTGAGGATTACAAGACCTTCATCATGGGAGTTCCTTTCGAGACCATCAAGACCAGCGACGAGCGGTCGGCTCTGATGAAACAGATTGTGGACTTCCTGACCAAATAACCATATTACTATGACTCACGGGAAACACATTTTGCTTTGTGTCGTGACGGCAGTCATCTGCTTGGTGACGGCCGGCGCACAGGTGAAGCCCTTCCGCTTCGCCCAGCTCACCGATGTCCATCTGAACCCCAATGGTGACGGGCCCACGAAAGCCCTCCTGCAAAGCATAGAGCAGATCAACTGCACCGACAGCATCGATTTTGTTCTTGTCACCGGCGACCTGACCGAACAGGGCGACCGCCGCATGATACAGGAAGTGAAAAACTGCCTGGACCACCTGAAAGTCCCCTACCATGTGTGCATGGGCAACCACGAAACCACGTGGAGCGAGTCGGGCTGCACGGCTTATGGCAAGATATTCGGTCCGGAGTACTACGCATTCGATTTCAACGGCGTACATTTCATTGTGTTCAACACCGGACCTTTGCTGAAGATGGCCTACGGGCACGTTTCGCCCTACGTCATCCATTGGGCTCGCCAGGAACTGGAGCAGAACATCGGCAAGCCCGCCATCGTGGTGACCCACTATCCCATCACCGACGGTGATGTGGACAACTGGTACGATGTGACCGACGCCCTGCGCAAGCCGGGCAACATCCGCCTCTTCATCGGCGGCCATTACCACGCCCTGCGCGACCTCCGTTACGACGGCATGCCCGGCATCCTCATGCGCAGCAACCTGCCCGACGGTGACAACAAGCCTGGTTACGGCATTTACGAAGTCGACGCGAAAGAAATCAGGGCCTACATCCAGCGTGTGGGCGAGGACAAACAGCCCGTGGCCACTTACACCATGGAGCGTGCCGACTACGACCCGGACGCAAAGGCCGACCACTATCCCGACTACAGCGTGAACCGGAAATACCCGCGTGTGAAAGAGGTGTGGACCGCTCAGGCCGGGGCCGCCGTCTACAGTTCCCCGAGCGTGGAGAAAGGCCGCGTTTTCGTGGGCGACGACGAGGGCCGCGTGCAGGCTTTCCGCCTGAAAGACGGCAGGAAGCTGTGGGACTTCAAGGCCGGCCACCGCGTCATCGGCGGTCCTGCGGCCAGCCGTGGCATCGTGGTCTTCGGTTCGGCCGACAAGTGCATCTACGGTGTGAGCGCGGCAGACGGCAAATTGCTTTGGAAAGTCCAGGCCACGCAACCCGTGCTCGGCAGTGTGACCATAGACAAAGGCATCGCCTACATCGGCGCCAGCGACTCCACGTTCCGCGCCATCAACATCACCACGGGAACGGTCGTATGGGCCTACCGCGGCCTGCGCGGCTACGTCATGACGAAACCTCTGGTAACGAAAGACCGCGTCATCTTCGGCGCGTGGGACAACACGCTCTACTGTCTCCGCAAGGCCGACGGCAGGGAAGTGTGGCGGTGGACCGGCGGCCTGACGCGGATGCACTACTCCCCCGCCCAGGTCTGGCCGGTGACGGAAGGTGACCGTGTTTTCATAGTCGACCCCCAACGGGCCATGACCGCCATCAACATCCATACGGGCGAAACCGTCTGGCGCACCTTCCAGTCGAAAGTCCGTGAGAGCCTCGGCCTGTCGCGCGACGGACGGCGCCTCTACGCCAAGACCATGCAGGACAGCATCGTGTGCTACTCGGCCGACAGCGACACACCCCGGCAACTGTGGGCCACCCACGCCGACATAGGTTACGAACACGCGCCCTGCATGCTGCCCGAGCGCAACGGCATCGTCTACGGCAGCACCAACGACGGCGAGAGTTTCGCTCTCGAAGGCAAGACCGGACGTTTGCTGTGGAAACACAAGAACGGCAATTCACTGATGAATACGGTGGTGCCGCTCGGCAAGAAACGGATACTCTTCACAAACACCGAGGGCACCCTCGGCCTGCTGAAAGAGGAGTAATCCGATGCAGCGAATGCCCACCCTTTGTCAAAAATTTTAATCTCAAAATCCAGCGATTTATTACGCATTGATTTTCAACGGACGTCAAATATGCCAAAACAGAAACGGCGTTTCAAAAGTTTGAAACGCCGTTTCTGCATCCCGAAGTCCCACCTTTGAGCCCCGGAATCCGGTCCCTATAAAAATTTACCCTTTTATAGGGAAATCAGCGAAGGGATTGAGAGTTCTGGCCATAATGAAAGGGCAACCACTGGCGTGGTTGCCCTTTCTATCGTTGTCGGTTCTGACGTTAGGCGTTTATGAAGGGGGCAATGTACTTGAAGATGAAGAACAGGGCCAGGATGTACATCACTACGGATACCTGACGTCCGCGACCGGAGAAGAGCTTGATCAACACGTATGAGAGCAGGCCGAGCACGATACCCTCGGAGATGCTGTAGGTGAAGGGCATCATGAGCATGGTGATGAAGCAAGGCACGGCTTCGGTGAAATCGTTCATCTCAATGTTCACGATGGGCTTGATCATCATGACGCCTACCAGAACGAGCGCGCATGTGGTGGCTGCAGCCGGTATCATGAGGAACAGCGGCGAGAAGAACAGGGCAATGAGGAAGAGCATGGCCACGGAGAAAGAGGTTACACCCGTGCGTCCGCCGTCGGCAATGCCGGCAGTGCTTTCCACATAAGTCGTTACGGTGGACGTACCGCAGAGGGCACCTACCGTGGTACCTACGGCATCGGCCATCAAGGCTTTGTTGATGCCCGGAATCTTACCGTCTTTCTTCATCATGCCTGCACCGGTGGCAGCACCGATAAGTGTCCCCAGTGTGTCGAAGAGATCCATGAACAACAGGGTGAACACGACCACGAGGTAGTTGATGTCGCCCGAGAGGAAGGCCGAGAAGTCCAGTTTCAGAGCGATGGGCTCAATGGACGATGGCAGGCTGACGAGGGAGAAGTTCTCAGGAATCTGGGTGACACCGAGGGGAATGCCTATCAACGTCATCAGGATGATGGTGAAGAACAAGGCGCCGCGCACTTTCAAAGCCAGCAGGATGCCACCAATCAGGATGCCGGCCATGGCCAGCAGCGATGTGGCGTTCCACGGGCCGAGCGAGAGAAGGGTGGCATTATTAGCCACAATAATACCGCCGTTCTTCAAACCGATGAAGGCAATGAAGAGACCGATACCCACGGAGATGGCGTAGCGCAGGTTGATGGGGATGGCGTTGACGATGGCCTCGCGCACCTTGAAAATGGTAAGCAAGATAAACACAACACCTTCAACAAAGACGGCGGCCAAAGCCTGTTGCCACGTGAAGCCCATGATGAGCACCAGCGTGTATGCAAAGAAGGCATTCAGACCCATGCCCGATGCCAAAGCAAAGGGCAACTTGGCATAAAACGCCATAACGAGGGTAGCCAAGATTGCGGCAATGACCGTCGCTGAGAATAAGGCGGCCTTGTCCATGCCGGTCTCACCCAAAATCAGGGGATTCACGGCCAAAATGTAGCTCATGGTAAGGAACGTGGTCAAGCCGGCCAACAATTCCGTACGCACCGAATGTTTCTTTGGGTCAAAGCCCAATAATTTCAGAAAAAAATTCATTTGACACTTACTTTTAGTTAACTATTTGGTTTTACTGATCACTCGTTGCCGAAACGTTCTAAGCCCTCCTGCAGGAACTTCAGGAAACGGGGCACGCTCTCGTCGTAGCCGTAGGAGCGGTTGAGCGGTTGCCCGTTGTTGTCAACCAACACGTAGAAGGGCTGTGTTTGCGCGCCGAACTTCATGCGCTGCAGATAGCTCCACTTGTCGCCCACGGTACGCAGGGTGCGCTCACGGCCGTTCTCCGTCACCGTCATGCGCTCGGGCAGCGGTGTCTTGTCGTCCACGTAGAGCGACACTAGCACGTACTTGTCCTTCAGCACCGACTGCACACGGCTGTCGTTCCACACCGCCTGCTCCATCTTGCGGCAGTTCACACAGCCGTAGCCCGTGAAGTCGAGCAGCACGGGCTTCTTTTGGCCGAGGGCATGGCTCATGCCGGCCTCGTAGTCGCGGAACTCGGATTCCACCGACTGGCGGTCGAGGCGGAAGTCCTGCGTATAGAGCGGCGGAGAGAATGCGCTGATGGCCTTCAACGGCGCGCCCCACAGGCCGGGCACCATGTAAACGGCAAAGGCGAGCGAGATGAGGGCGAGGAAGAAGCGCGGCACACTGGTATGGTCGGACGGGGCGTCACCGGGCAGGCGCAGCCAGCCCAGAAGATAGCACCCGAGCAGGGCAAAGATGACTATCCACAGGGAGAGGAACACTTCGCGGTCGAGCAGGTGCCATCCGTAGGCCAGGTCGGCCACGGAGAAGAATTTCAGGGCGAAGGCCAGTTCGATAAATCCCAGCACAACCTTGATGGTGTTCATCCATCCTCCGCTCTTGGGCAGTTTCTTCATCCACGAGGGGAACAGCGCGAACAGCATAAACGGCAATGCCAAAGCGATGGCGAAGCCCAGCATGCCCACGACTGCGGTGAGCACCTCGCCCATTGTGGACAAGCCGGCCAGGAGGAATCCGATGATGGGTCCTGTGCAACTGAAGGAGACGAGCACCAGGGTGAGGGCCATGAAGAAGATGCTTACCACGCCGGAGGTGGTGTCGGCCTTGGCATTGGCCTTGTTGTTCCAACTCGAAGGCAGGGTCAGTTCGAAGCCTCCCAGGAAGCTGGCGGCGAAGACCACGAGCAACAGGCAGATGAAGAGGTTGAATATGGCGTTCGTGCCAAGTGCGTTGAGGCCATTGGCTCCCGTCGGCCACAGCAGGCTGATGAGCAGGCCCAGTCCCACGTATATGACCACGATGGAGAGTCCGTAGAGTATGGCTTCGCGCAGGGCGCGGCGCCGATCTTCGCTACGGTGGAGGAAGAAGCTCACGGTCATGGGTATGACGGGCCAGACACACGGTGTCACCAGGGCAATGAGTCCGCCCAGCAGGCCGAGCAGGAAGACCATGAGCAGTCCGCGGCTGGCAGGCGCGGTGTCGCCGCAGGCCTTAAGGGTTTCAACCGACGGTTGCCACCAGAGCGAGTCGAGTTGGGAGTGGAGAGTGGAGAGTTGGGAATTGAGCGTGTCGGCGGCCGGTGTTTCCTCGGGCTGGGGTGTATTGGCGGACGCGGCAGGTTGGTCCCGGTCGGATGTGTCGGCCGCTTTCGCCTCCAGTTGCGGGCTCTCGCCTGTCGTGGCAAACTCCACCTGGGTCGGCGGCAGGCAGTTCTGGTCGTTGCAGGCACCGTATTCCAGGAAGCCTTTCACCTTATACTTCGGTTGGGTGATTTTGAGGTTTTGGGTAAAGGTGGCGGCACCCTCAAAATAGCGCACGGGCATGTTGAAAATGGGGTCGAAGGTTTGCTTCTCGCCTGCTCCGGCTTTCAACTTGCCGTCGAGGGCCACGCCCTCGTGTTCTTCGAGAGTGAACGTGGCCGGCGTGGGGCCGCCTTCCAGGTCGGTGGAATAGACATGCCACCCGGCGTCGATGGTGCCCTTGAACGTTACTTCCAGCCGGGTGGGCGACACCTGGCGCGTGGACGTCGTGAAATGTACGGGCTCGGCAAACTGGGCTTGGGCGGACAAACTGGCCCAAACGGCTATGAATAAAAGGAAAAGGTTCTTTGAGCGCATTCCCATTTACATATTTAATGCAAATATACGAATAAACGGACACAGAACAAGCATTCTCGCACGATTTATTTCGCAGCATCTTGTGGCGGCTGTCTTTTTCCGTTCCGGAAGGGGGCATGGCGGCCGACTGACACGCCGGCCGGAATCGCAGAAGCGGCGCCTCAAAAGTTTGAAGTGGGACTTCTGCGCGCCAAGGTCCGACTTCTGCGCGCCAAGGCCTGGCCCGAAATCGCCGGACAGGAAAAAGCGGCGCGTCTCACAGGGAGACGCGCCGCATCAAACGAAAAAACGTAATTATTTTCCTTGTCTTACTTTATGGCCACCTTTTTCTTGCCAATGATGTAGATACCCTTCTGCAGGTTCTTGGCGGGGCCATTTCCGACATACTTGCCGTCAATGCTGTAGATGTTGGTGTCTTCGGCTTTCTTCACCGCCGACACTTTCTTCACACCGTTGAGCATGTCCATCACTACCAGCTGCAGGTCGGGCTCGCCTTCCCTGTTGGTCACTTCATTCGGGTTGATGTAACCGTGCTGGCCGGCAATGGCCGTGCCTTTGGCTCCTTCTTCGACAGCCTTGGTCACTTCCAGAACGCTCTTGGCGAGGTAGCCGTAGCCGGAAGCGCTGATGGTGTCGCCGTCGAGCGTACCGACGAGACCGTTGGACGTGGTGGCCTTGGCCTCAGTGTCCAGCGTGAAGGGCGGGAACACGATGGTTACCATTTCACGCGTCTCCTCGTCCTCGG
>CAMZHB010000051.1 GCA_947306605.1 uncultured Prevotellaceae bacterium
CTTTTACGTTCCGAAATCTGAACTCTGCAAGAGGAGGAACGTCAAAAAACGAGCGTGTTTAGTTCGTAAGTAGAATACTCGGAGAACGCCGAGTTTATCGAGAAGACGTCATTTTTAATGGTACATTCTTAATTATTCATTTGAAAAGTGTACCTTTGCATCTTGAATATCAGTTATCCCATGCGATTGAAGAAACTTCTGAAGTGGGTCGGTATGGCTGTGGCTGCGCCCGTGGTGGCAGCGGCAATGGCTGTAGGGGCGTTGTATCTGCCTCCCGTTCAGGATTATGCGAAGGACAAACTGGCGGATTACCTGTCGGAAAAGACGGGGATGGACGTCTGCGTGGACCGTGTGCGTCTGAAGTTTCCTCTGGATTTGGAGGTGGACAACGTGTTGGCCACAGAGAAGGGCGACACCGTGTTGGCGGCCGAATCGATGCGGATGGGGGTGAAATTCTGGCCGTTGCTGAAGAAGAAAGTGGACCTTTCGGAGTTGAGTCTCAAAAATGTGAAGATGGACACGAAGGACCATATCGCCGACACGCGTATCAAAGGACGGGTGGGGGAACTGAAGGTGGAAGACCCGACGGTGGCCGACCTGAAGGATGAGGTGCTCGATGTGTCGCGCATCAAGTTGAAGGACAGTGACGTGCAGGTGCATCTGAGCGACACGGCGCAGGAAGACACGACGCAAAGTGACCCGCTGAAATGGAAAATCAAGGTGAAGCAGGCTGACGTGGAAAACACGAAATTCTACATGCAGGCACCGGGCGACTCCATGCGCGTGGCCGCCGACTTGGGGAAGGCCGAGGCGAAGGAAGGCGCCATCGCGGCGGCCAAGTACGCCCAGCAGCCGACTTGGGGAAGGCCGAGGCGAAGGAAGTGTACGTGGACATGAAGAAACCGGAATACCGCGTGAAGCAACTGGACGTGAAAGACAGTGCGGTGAAGTATGATCTGCCCCATGAGCCGCGAACCCGGGAAGGGCTCGACCCGAATCACCTGGACGTGAGAAATCTGAACTTGACGGCCAAAGACTTGAGCTATTCCGACGGAAAACTCAAGATGAGGGATTCGAAACTGTCGTTGGAAGAGAAAAATAGCGGATTGAAACTCGATAATATGGATGCTTCAGTGGCACTCGACGACGAGGGCGTGACTGTACCCTCAATGTCGCTGCACACACCGTCGTCCAATCTGGATGTGAGCGTGAAAATGCCTTGGGATGCCCTGAAGAATGGTAAAACGGCCCAGATGGACGCCAAGATAAAGGGTTACATAGGGCGTGACGACGTGATGAAGTTTGCCGGCGAGTCGGCGAAGGACATTGCACCTTATTATCCCAATGAGCGCCTGAACGTGGACGGCCACGTGAGCGGCAACATGGACTATATGAACGTGCACCGCATGAAGGCTTCGTTGGGCAATTATGCCACGCTCGACGCCAGCGGTTATGTGGGTAATGTGACGGAACCTTCGCGGTACGGCAACCTGAAATATAATCTGCGGACGGGTAACCTGAAACCCATTCTGAACAAGGCCCTGCCGGCCGATGTGCGCAAGACGGTGGATGTGCCGAACAACATGCTTATGGGAGGAACCTTGGGCTTCCGTGGTAACAATTACAATACGAACAGCACGCTCCATGTGGGCAATGGCTCATTGGCCGTGAACGGCTCGATAAACACCGATACGGAAACCTACAAAGCCGACCTGAAAGCGCGGAATTTCCCTGTGAAATCGTTCCTGCCCGACCAGCCCATGTCGCCCCTGACGGCCATGGCTACGGTGGAGGGCAATGGTTTCGACTTTACGAACAAGAAGACACGCTTGAAAGCGCATGGAACCATCCAATCGTTGACTTATGACGGCATGCCGCTCAACAATGTGCGCTTCGACGCCCTCATGAAGGATGGCAAGGCCACGGCCCGCGTGCAGTCGGCCAATAAGATGCTCAACGGTGACCTCAACGTGACGGCAGACCTGATGAAAGACGGGCTGTGCACCTACATCAAGGGACGTGTGGACGATGTTGACCTGCATTACTTCTTGGAATCGGCCGACTCTATATACATGATGGGCGACGTGGACGTGGAGGTTTGTATTTCCGATGACGGCAAACGGATTGCTGCCCGCGGCGATTTGCAAAACATCAATCTGGTGTCGCCTACGATGGGCTATCCAGCCGACGACGTGTCGTTCAGCTTCAATACAACGCCTGACACCACTATGGCCCGCGTCAATTCGGGCGACTTGACGTTACGCTTGAACTCGGGCGAAGGTCTGGACAAGATTGCAGACCTGTTTGGCAAATTGGTTGACCGTGCAATGGAACAAGTGAAAGCAGCCCATCTGGATCAGCAGGAACTCTCCACGCTGATGCCAAACATGAATCTGTTCATCACTGCCGGTAAGAACAATCCCATAAGCAGTTTGTTGCACTTCGCAGGCTACGACATGGACAGTTTGTCGGTAGACATGAGCATGGTCAACGGACGCGGCTTACAGGGTGATGCCCGCCTATTGGCTTTCAACACGGGCTCATTGCTTTTAGACGAGACGAAACTTCACGTATTCCAAGATACGACGGGATTACGCCTGAAAGCACAGGTGGAAAATACCAGCCGCAAGAATCCTAACAAGTTTAAAGCCAACGTGGCCGGCCAAGTGCTGAGCAACGGCGTGTTGTTGGAAACACTCTTCAAGGATGAACATGGCGTGGAAGGCTTGGATGTAGGTGTGAAGGCGCTGATGGCTGAAAACGGCGATTTGACGTTCAGTCTTTTCCCGGAAACGTCGACCATTGCCTACAGGAAATTTAAGGTAAATAAGAATAACTATTTCACGTTGGGCGGCGACAGGCATATCAGTGCTGATGTTGATTTGTTGGCCGACGACCGCACAGGTCTGAAGATTACGACGCCTGAAGGCGATTCCACCCGCGATGTGACGGTCAGCTTGGCTCGTGTGAATCTGGGTGAACTGTCGTCAGTGCTGCCTTTCATGCCGAAACTGGACGGCCTGCTCGGCGGTGACGTTCACGTAAAATGGGACAATGACGTGATGTCTGCTGTGGCGGCGCTTGATATTGACGGATTCGGTTACGAAGGAATGCCGATGGGCAATCTGGGCGCTGAACTGGTCTATTTGCCAAAGAGTGATAGCGATCACTATCTGGCCGCAACAATCAATAATCACGATGCCGAAGTGCTGAACCTTTTTGGTGACTATTTCAGCGATGGCGACGGCCGTGTGGAAGCTGAGGTTAATCTGCTGGACTTCCCCGCAGCTATGGTCAACGGTTTCCTTGCGGACGATGGTACGGTTGCTTTGGCCGGCAATCTGAATGGACAGATGAGTGTGAGCGGTCCCACTTCAAATATTGTCATCGACGGGCAGGTAATACCCGATTCTTTGCACATCCTGTCTCCTCTCTATGGTGTTGACTTGAGCGTGGAAGACAAACCGGTGGACATCGTGGGCAGCAAACTCCATATGGAAGGACACAACATGTATTCCAAGTCGTCAACCAATCCTCTGGTGGTTAGTGGAGACGTGGACTTCAGCAACCTTGACGCCATCAAACTTGACATGGCCTTTAAGGCGAAAAATTTTGAAGTGGTCAACTCGCCCCGTACTAAGGAAACCGTCTTGTTCGGCAAGGTTTATTCCGACATTGATGCTACGCTCAAAGGTACAGCGGACTTTATGATTCTTCGCGGCAATCTCAAAGTTTTGGGAAATACAAATATGACCTATGTTATGAAAGATTCGCCCTTAACTGTGGAAGACCGCCTGAGTGGCCTGGTGGAATTTGTCGATTTCAGCGATACGGCTACGGTGGCCACAACGGAATCGGCTCCTGCCAGCGGCATGTTTATGATGCTTAATGTGAACGTGAGCAATTCGGCCAAGATGCATTGCGAACTGAGCACCGACGGCAGCAGTTATTTCGATTGCATGGGTGGCGGCAATTTGGAGTTGAAGTATTTCCCCAATGGTGAGATAAACCTTGTGGGTCGTTTCACTCTGGGTGAAGGTGAAATGAAATATGCCTTGCCGTTTATTCCTCTTAAGACGTTTGTGCTCACCGAAGGCAGTTACATTTCGTTTAACGGTGACCCTTATAACCCCACTCTCCACATCACGGCGATGGAAACGACGCGTGCATCCGTCAACGACGGCGGAGGTTCCACACGTATGGTAACCTTTAACGTGGGCGTGGCCATTTCACAGACCTTGAATGACATGGGGCTGGAGTTCCTTATCGATGCGCCGGAAGACATGAACGTGCAGAACGAACTGGCCTCCATGTCGAAAGAAGAACGCAGCAAGTTAGCGCTCAGTATGTTGGCGACAGGCATGTACCTGACGTCGACCAACAAGTCGTCTTTCCAGGCCAACAATGCGCTCAATGCCTTCCTTCAGAGTGAAATCCAGAACATCGCCGGCTCCACGCTCAAAACCATTGACGTCACCGTGGGCGTGGAAGGCAGTACCTCTTCTACGGGTAATGCCCAGACCGACTATTCCTTCCAATTTGCCAAACGTCTGTGGAACGACCGTGTGACATTCAAAATAGGCGGAAAGGTGACGACCGGTTCCAACAATTCCGATGAGAACCAAAGCTTCATCGACAACGTTTCGTTTGAATACAGACTCGGCAAAACTGACACGCGAAACCTGCGCATCTTCTACGACCACGACAATGTCGATCCGCTCGAAGGTGTTTATTCCACTGCCGGTGCCGGTTTGGTGCTCCGCAAGAAGACCGATTCGTTCGGTGACCTCTTCATCTTCCGCAAACGTAAAGACAAGGCGGCCACTGCCCCTGAAAGTGATAATTCCCGAAAATAAAACCAATGAAACTGATCCGTCTGCTTCTTTTCTCCGTTCTAGTGCTGCCGTGGCTGGGCTCCTGTTCCGTCACGAGCAATTTGCCCGAGGGTGAAACACTCTATACGGGAGTGAATCGCATCGACTATTTGGAGGAAGGCGAGCAGCCCAAGCAGAGGAAGCAGAAGAAGCACCATCGTCACCACAAAGATTCCACCGGTGTTATCACGGCCATAGCCGATGCTGCCCAGCGTATCGATGCCGTGCTCAGTGGTGAGTCGGCGCCGCCTCCTAGAGATGCCGAACAGACGGACCAGACGAAACTGACAAAAGAAGAGCGTGCCGTAGCGCGTGCTGAGAAAGAAACGGCAGAGAAGGAACTGGAAGCTGCCAAGCTCGAAGTCAATGCCGTGCTTGAGGCAGCCCCTAACAATGCCCTTTTTGGCAGTGCTTACTACCGTTTCCCCATTCCTCTGGGGCTCTGGGCCTACAACCGTTATGTTAATCGCGACACCAAGTCGGCCAAATGGATGTACAAGACTTTCGCTTCGGAGCCCGTGCTCATCTCTACCGTCAATCCCGAGACCCGAGTCAAGATAGCTACCAACACGCTTCACAATTACGGCTACTTCCACGCCAAGGTAAAATCGGAGATAGAGCCGGCCCGTAATCCCCGTAAGGCCAAGATTAATTATTACGTCACCCCCGGCCGGGTGTTCCGTCTTGACTCCGTGGAATACCGCGGCTTCCCCACAATGCCCGACAGTTTGATTCCGCGTCCCTGGCGTACGCCTCTCCTCAAGAAAGACGACCCTTTCAGCGTGCTCAACCTGACAAACGAGCAGACCCGTCTGGAGAATATCTACCGTAACGCCGGATTCTATTACTACAAGGCCAGTCTGGCCACTTACAAGGCCGACACCTTTGCTGTTCCCTACAAGGTTCAGCTACGCATAGAGCCCAAGACCAACCTGCCCGGCTTCTTCTACAAGCGTTACTACATGGGCCGTACCTATATCAACGTGTTGCGTCATGCGGGCGACACCCTTACCAATTCCTTTACACGCCGCTCGGTCACCATCAACCATTCCGGCCGTCGTCCGCCGCTCTATCCGATGGTCATGCTTCAGAATATCGCCCACCGCCCGGGCCGTCTCTACCGTCAGCGTGACGAAGAGCGCACTCAGGAGATGCTTTCGGGCTTGGGCATCTTCAATCAGGTCAACATCAGCTACGCCCGCCGAGACACCACCCAGACCTGCGACACCCTCGACCTGCTCGTCACGGCCGTGCTAGACAAACGCTACACTTTCGACTTCGAAACGAATGTCACCGAGAAGAACGGTGATCGCATCGGTCCGGGACTCTCCATCGGTTTGCAGAAGAAGAATGCTTTCCGCGGGGCCGAGTTGCTTAATTTCAAACTCTTCGGCTCTTACGAGTGGCGCACAAACGGCGAGACCGTGAAGCGCGATGCCTTCTTCAATTCCTACGAAGTGGGCACGCAGTTGTCCCTCGACATCCCCCGCGTGGTCTTCCCGGGCATCAGCCGCCACCAGTTCCGTTTCCCCACCAGCACCAAGTTTGCCTTCAACGCCGACTGGCTCAACCGTTCGGGCTACTTCAACCTCTTCACCCTCGGACTCGATGCCACCTACTCGTGGCGCAAGACGCGCACCTCGCGCCATGAACTCACACCCTTCTCCCTGTCCTACGACAAGATGATAAACAGCACCCACGAGTTCGACTCCATCATGCAGGTCAACCCCGCCCTCTACGCCAGTATGCGCGACCGCTTCGTACCTGCCATGCAATACACCTATACCTACACCTCCTCGCGCCGCCACCGCAACCCCCTCTGGTGGCAGCTCTCCGTCAAGGAGGCCGGTAACTTTACCTCAGCCATCTACGCCATGGCAGGCGAGAAGTTTAGCAAGCAAAACAAGGAATTGTTCAACAATCCCTTCGCACAATATCTGAAATTCACCACAGAGCTTCACAATGACTTTAAGTTGAGAGGGAATTATCACCTCGCCACGCGTCTCATGGGCGGCGTCGTGTGGACCTACGGCAACTCACGCTTTGCCCCCTACAGCGACCAGTTCTACGTGGGCGGAGCCAACAGCATCCGTGCCTTCACCATCCGCACCGTCGGACCCGGGCGTTTCTACACCCCTCGTTCGCGCTACTCTTATATGGACCAAACAGGCGACATCAAACTCGAAGCCAACGTCGAGTTCCGTTTCCCCCTCTTCGGCAGTCTCGGTGGCGCCCTCTTCGTCGATGCCGGCAATGTGTGGCTCATGCATGAGGACGAGCACCGTCCCGGAGGCACCATCAATATCAAGGATTTTGCCAAGGACATCGCCCTCGGCACCGGTATCGGCCTGCGCTACGACCTCGACTTCCTCATCCTCCGCTTCGACCTCGGCGTGGCCCTCCACGACCCTGCCGACAACGGACGACGCGGCTACTACAACATAGGCAAGTTCAAGGACGGCCTCACCCTGCACTTCGCCATCGGCTACCCGTTCTAGTAACGGAAAACACCTGTTCCTGTCAAGATTTTTACCTCAAATCCGAGGGTTTCATAACCCGTTGATTTTCACCGGGTGCCAAATATGGAAAAGCAGAAGCGGCGTTTCAAATTTTTGAGACGCCGCTTCTGCGTTCCGAAACGCCGCCTTTGAGCTCCGAAATCCGTCCTCTGTCGGGGAAATGTAATGATTTCGGAGATTTTTAACGGCGGTTATGGGGGAAAGTGGTTTTTGGTTTGGTTTTCCCAAATATTTACGTTAAATTTGTAGTCAAAATACCGGAAGAAATGAAGAACGCCGTATTGGAATGTCTGCGCACGCGCCGCAGTGTGCGCAAGTACCGTAAGGAACAGATTACCGCCGAAGAACTGCAGGCGGTGCTCGAGGCTGGCACGTGGGCGCCAACGGCGCACGGACAGCAGGACCCGTGGATCGTGGCCGTGCAGCGGCCGGACCTGATGGCGCGGCTGGTGAAGTTGAACGCTGCCGTGCTGGGCACGTCGGGCAACCCTTATTATGACGCGCCGACCATCGTGCTGGTGTTCGGTTCGCAGCCCGAGGTGTGGAAGAACACGGTGCAGGACGGGTCGCTGGTGCTCGGCAACATGATGAACGCCGCCCATGCCATCGGCCTGGGTTCGTGCTGGATAAACCGCGAAATGGAGATGTTTGCCACGCCCGAGGGCAAGGCCTTGATGAAGGACCTGAGTGTGCCTGAGGGGCTGATGGGCATCGGTGCCCTGGCGCTGGGCTATGCCGACGGTGAACCGCGCGAGGCCAAACCGCGCAAGGAGGGCTATTGCCGGGTTGTAAGATAATACATAAATGGACAATACATAATTCATGGTTTCAGAGCCATGTTGTTGATGTAATCAGGTAGAACGAATAAAAACTAATTGAAATAAGTAAGACAGTATGAAACCTACATTGTTTTTGCTCGCTGCCGGCATGGGCAGCCGCTATGGTGGTCTGAAGCAGATGGACGGTCTGGGCCCCAACGGTGAGACGATTATGGACTATTCCATCTACGACGCCATCAAGGCCGGTTTCGGCAAACTGGTGTTTGTCATCCGCAAGGATTTTGAGGACGATTTCCGCAAGAAGATTGTCAGCAAGTATGAGAACCACCTGCCGGTGGAAGTGGTGTTCCAGTCGCTGGACAAACTGCCCGAGGGCTTCACTGTGCCCGAAGGCCGCGAAAAGCCGTGGGGCACGAACCACGCCGTGATGATGGGCGAGGACGTGATTAAGGAACCGTTTGCCGTCATCAACTGTGACGACTTCTACGGCCGTGACTCGTACCGCGTAATGGGCAAGTTCCTCAGCGAACTCCCCGAGGGCAGCACGGGCAAGTATGCCATGGTGGGCTTCCGCGTGGGCAACACGTTGAGCGAGAG
>CAMZHB010000052.1 GCA_947306605.1 uncultured Prevotellaceae bacterium
GAACCCGATAATATGAAATTAATATATACAGCTATGATAAGGAAATGCATTCTATGGAAACCATACATCTCCTCCAGTTCCGCACGGCTGCATTTTCCCTTTTCCAAGCGGCGCAAATAGGCAAACACTTTTTTCTGGACAATCACCAGAAAGCCGGCCAGCGTTTTCTTCTCCTTAATAATCGGGCTCTTTGCCCCGGAATGGGTCACGTTGTCAATATTCTTGATGAACACCACGTCGGCATCCACTTCGTTGAGGTTTTCTATCAGCGAGCCGTGACCTCCGGGACGGAACAGCAACCGGCCGTCGTCGGTACGGAAAAGTTCGTTTTCGGGCGTCACGGCCACAGTGTCTGTCGACGGTTTCTGCTCAGTCAATGTCACGTGATAGGTCACGCCGTAACGCTTTTCGTAAGAAGGAATCTTTTCATCGAGCAACGCCTGGAACAAAGCACGATGCTCGGGCGACACGGTAAACGTCAGGAATACGTCACCCTTGGCATTGCTTGCATACAGGGCACCTTCGGCTAGATGTTCCTCCACAGGCGTGTACTTGCTGGTATTCAAGCGGTGGAAAATGAGCAGTCCTTTGGGCAATTCGCCGTAGCCCATGCCCTCGGGCAGGAGCAACATGCGAACGATATCTTTGTAGCGGCCCGCAATGATCAGTTGCGTGATGTCCTTCTTATACTGCTTGCGGCATTGTTTTTCCAATATTTGATAGAAAGGAAACGACCTGATGTTGTTGAAAAACCTCATCACAGGTAAGTCTTGGGGTATATCACTCGTACCATTTAAGAAGGCGTACAAATCTTTAAACATGCGGCTGGCGGCACCTGAGGCAGGAACAAACTTGGCTACGCGGTGATTGTCACAATACTGCTCCCAAACCTTCACGGCATCGTCCACTTCTTTATTCGTCAAATGCAAAATGCCATCGTACAGGGAAACCGCTCTTTTTACCCGAAGATAAGGAAAACCGTTACGGAAACATTCGAGCTGTTCCTCCAGCCGGGCTTCCGTCATTCCTTTTGCTTCCAATTGCCTTAAATCTTCTGATTGTATCATGGTTTTAAATTATTGAAGTCTTTTCACCATTGCGAATCTTGGCAATGCAAAGTTATAAATAAAGTTTTAAAAAACAAGCAAAAACGAACAATTTATTAATCACAAACCTTCAAAAACATACGTTTTTCTGTCAAAAGGGTGGATTTTTTGTTCTTTTTCCACAAAACATAAAAGAAATACCGCTGTTTTTAGTTATTTTTGTATGTGAATTATCTGACCCACTATGTCTACACGTATCATACAAATTACAAACGGCCGCATCCTGACCCCCGGCGGTTGGGTCAAGGGAGGCTCTGTCATTGTTGAGGACAACCGTATTTCCGAAGTGAGTTCCAGCGAGAGTCACGTCGAAGGTGCCACTGTGGTAGACGTCGGCGGAGGCAACATTGTGCCCGGCGGCATCGATCTGCACATCCACGGCGGCGGTGGACGCGACTACATGGAAGGCACCGAAGAGGCGTTCCGCGAAGCCATCAGTTCGCACATGATCCACGGAACGACGGCCCTCTACCCCACCCTTTCCTCATCGAGTGTACCTATGATAGAAGCCGCCATCGAAACCACCGAGCGGCTGATGGCCGAGAAAGACAGCCCCGTTCTCGGCCTGCACCTCGAGGGTCCCTACTTCAATCCCGAAATGGCCGGCGGCCAGTTGCCCGAATACATCACGCCACCTATCAAGAACGATTACGAACGCATCATCAAGAGCACTAAGGTACTGAAGCGTTGGGATGAAGCTCCCGAACTGCCCGGCACCGAAGCCTTCGGACACTTCTGCACCACCCACGGCGTCATGGCAGCCATTGCCCACACCAAGGCCGAATACCGCGACGTGCTGAAGGCCTGGAACCACGGTTTCCGCCACGCCACCCATTTCTACAACGCCATGACCGGTTTCCACAAGGTGCGCGAATACAAGCATGAGGGAACCGTGGAAAGCGTTTACGCCATTCCCGACATGACCGTTGAAATGATTGCCGACGGCATCCACGTGCCACCCACCATACTGAAGATGATTTACCTCGTGAAAGGCATCGAGCGCACGGCACTCATCACCGATGCCCTCGCCGTTTCGGCTTCCACGAGCAACAAGGCTTTCGACCCCCGTGTCATCATCGAGGACGGTGTGTGCAAACTGGCTGACCACTCCGCGCTGGCTGGCAGCATCGCCACCATGGACCGACTCATCAACACCATGGTTCTCAAGGTCGGCATTCCTTTTGAAGACGCCATCCGCATGTCGTCGGAGACACCGGCCACCATCATGGATGAACACGACCACAAGGGCACCATCAAGAAAGGCATGGACGCCGACATCGTGGTGTACGACAGTAAAATCAACCTGAAGTTCGTCATGCAGATGGGTCACATCGTCCGCAACGATTTTGACGTTTAGAATAAAATGAAACCACTTTTTCTGACAGTCACCCTGCTGGCTGTCACCGCGCTCTCCGCCCAAACACGTCTGCCAACACGCATCTATGTAGAGAACGCCGAAAAGAGTTCACACGTACAAGGCATAGCCATCGACACCCTGCGAGGCCATGCCTATTTTTCGTTCACCACCAGCCTTATCAAGACCGACCTTGAGGGGCGCGTCGTCGGCAGCGTGACGGGTCTGACATGCCACTTGGGCTGCCTTGACCTCGACGAACAGACGGGCAAGGTATATGCTTCGGTGGAATACAAGAACGATGAAATCGGGCGCGGCATCATGCACATCATGGGCAAACCACTCGGCAAGCGCGACAACACGTTCTACATCGGCATCTTCGACACCGACAAAATCGACCGAGTGGGCATCGACGCCCAGACGGGCGGTGTCATGCGCACCGTGTTCCTGCCCCAGGTGGCCCGCTTCTACGAAGACACCGTCGTGAACCAGGGCCGGCGCGTGGCCCACCGTTACGGCTGCAGCGGCATCGACGGCATTGCCCTCGGCCCGCAGTTCGGCAAGCCCGGCGGTCCCAAACGGCTGTACATTGACGTGGCCGTTTACGGCGACACCACACGCACCGACAACGACTACCAAATGTTTCTCGAGTACGACCTCAAGACGCTCAACCGCTATGCACGGCCCCTTGACCAAAGCAATCCCCACCGCACCGGACCGAAACGGGCGCGCCGCCAACTCTTCGTTTTCACGGGCAACACCACCTACGGCGTGCAGAACCTGGAGTACGACCCGACCAACCGCTGGTGGTGGACGGCCGTCTACAAAGGCAGCAAGTCGCAGTACCCCAACTTCCCCCTCTTCACCGTCGACGGCACCGCGAAACCCCGCAAGCAGTGGCTCCGCGGCTTCGACCGCAAGGAGAAAGGCCTGGTGCTCACCCTCGCCAACGCCGGTGCCGCCCATCAGCCCACCGGGCTGCGCGGTTGGCGGCAGAAAGTGGGACAGACGGGCATGCACGCCTTGGGAAACAACCTTTTCTACCTGGCACAGGGAGACCGCACCCCCGAAGGCATACAGACCTGCGAAGTGCGCCTCTACCGCTTCACGGGCAAGGCACGACAGCCCTTTGAACCGGTCGAGTGACACCACACAAAGGTTGTATATATAATAAGGATGCATTTCGTCCACCTGAGGCCGGACTTCAGACTGCAGAAACGGCGTCTCAAAATTTTGAGACGCCGTTTCTGTTGTTTCATGTACCCCGTCCGTCTGGGGCAGACGTTTCATATTACCGGCATCACAAATTCGTAACAGCCGGCATCGGCCTGTCCGTCGCTCATGCGCACCACGCCGCGGCGGTCGCGGGGATAGTGGCTCACAGCCACGGTGGCGTCGGCGGCCCCGACGGCCAGTGACTTCTCCACCAGACTGAAGTCGAACAGCAGGGCATCGAGGTTAAATTTTGGGAAATTGCCCTCGCGCTTCACGGGATTGCCCGAACGATCCCACTGACACTGCACGATGCTGGCGTCTTCGAGCACCTCGTCGGTGTCGAGCAGGCAGTTATAGAAACCGTAGTTGAAGTCCACCTCAGGATGGTCTTTCCACTGAAGGCCGAAGACTTCGTCATCGCTGTAGCCAGTCACGATGCAGTTGATGAAGTGGGCGCGCACCAGAGGACAGGCCACGTCGCCATAGGAGTTGCCGTATTCCAGCGCCGGCCCGCGCATGCCGTCGAAGGGATAGAACTGCGCCAGGGTGCAGTGGATGAACTCGGCGTCGCCGCCATAAAGCTTCACGCAGCACTTGGCGGCATTGGAAATCTGACTGTTGCCGACCATGATTTTCGAACTGAAGGCGCTCAGGCAGTGGCCGCCCATGTTGTGGATGACACTGTTCTCCACCACCAGCTTCATGCGGGTCACGTCGGACGAGTCGCACACCACGCCGTGTTTGCCGCTGTGGATATCGCACCAGTTGAGGCGGTTGCCGTAACTCTTGCCGGTAAAATGCACGCCCTGCCACTGGTTCGACACACGGTCGTAGGGCTGGTTCTCAAACATCATGTCGGTGCGGTCGCCGCGCATGACAACGGGGTCCGTCATGCTACCCTCGGCTTTCAACGTGCCGTCCACACGCAACCCGGCGTCGCTGTGGAAATAGAAGAGCGTGCCGGCGGCAATGGTCATCGTGACACCCTCGTCCACGGTCAGACTGTCGTAAACCAGATAGGGACGCCGCGAACTGAACGTCATGTTTCTCGTAACGTGAAAACCGTGCAGCACCACCACGTCCTGGCTCCATGCCGTGAGCACCACAGGCTGCTGCACACCGTTGGAGAGCGTGAAGAGCAATGTGGCCGTCAGTTCCACGGGGTCGTCGCTGTCGCGCACCTCGGGAGTCAGTTCCACGAAGACACGCAGGCTGTCCTTCTTGGGACAGTCGATGCTCTGCGACAAGCCTTCGTTGATGTACATGCCGTCCACATTGACACGGAAACCTTTGCTTTCCCCGTTCTCGAAACTCACGTTTGCGATACTCACGCCGTGGTCGCTGCGGTTGTAAACCATAAAGAAAGCCGTAGGCGTGCCCATGCCTGAAATTACCGTGTCGAATTTCAGAGTGTCCACAGAAAAGGCCAGACGGTCGCCGGCTCCTGTGTCAAATTTCTCTTCCTCCATGCAGGCGCCCAGTAGCAGCACCGCCAGAAGTATCGTTGTCAGTCTATGCATAACATTTCTTCAGGGAAACAGAAATCCCTCTATTCTAAAACGAACAGAGGGACTTTTTATTATCAAACGGCGCAAGAAAATCGCGTCAAGCTTTCTTCGGGATGTTCTTGAGCACCTCCTGCAGGTGGTCCCAGACCATCTTCACCGTCGGAATGAGCAGTTTCTCGTCAGGCGAATGCACGCCGCGCAGGGTCGGTCCGAAGCTGACCATGTCCATCTCCGGATACTTCTCGCTGAACAGGCCGCACTCCAGTCCGGCATGGATGGCTCGCACCACGGGTTTCTTGCCGAACAGACGCTCGTAGGCATCCACAGCAATCTGCAGCAACGGGCTCTTCGGGTTGAGGAACCAGCCGGGATAGCCCGTGTTGGTCTCGGTGCGGGCACCGGCCAAGTCAAACACCGAGCGGACAATGTCGCAAGCGTTGAGGCGTTTGCTGGTCAGATTACTGCGCTGCATGGTGCTGATGCGGATGACGTTGCCGTTGAGACGCACGCTGGCCAGGTTAGACGAGGTCTCCACAAAGTTCGGGATGTCCTGACTCATGGCAAACACGCCGTTAGGCACACCCACCAGGGCTTTGATGAGGTTGTCGCTCGTCTGCTTGTCGATGACTTCGTCCTGAGCTGGCTGACTGCCCAGTTCGAACTGCATGTTCTCTTCCGTCACAAAGTATTCCTGCTCGAACTCCGCCGCCATCACGTTCAGATCCGCACGCACCTGCTCCTTGTATTTCATGGGCACGCAGCACACGGCGTAACCGTCGCGCGGAATGGCGTTGTGGAGGCCACCGCTCTGGATGTCGGCCAGACGCACGCCGTAGTCCATGAACTTATAGAGCACGCGGGCCAGCAGTTTGTTGGCGTTGGCGCGTTTCTTCTCAATGTCGTCGCCCGAGTGGCCGCCCACCAGGCCCTGCACCTGTACTTTGAAGAAGTAGCTGTCGGCCGGAGCCGCTTCTTTCTTCACGTCGAAGAAAGCCTGTGTGTTGGCGCCGCCGGCGCAGCTGATGAATATTTCGCCTTCGTCCTCCGAGTCGAGGTTGAGCAGATACTTGCCCGTCATGAAACCCGGCTTGATGCCAGAGGCACCGCCCAGACTTGTCTCCTCGGCGCGGGTGAAGAGGCATTCGATGGGGCCGTGCACAATGGTGTCGTCGGCCAGCAGGGCCATCTGCATAGCCACGCCGATGCCATCGTCGGCGCCCAGCGTGGTGCCCTTGGCTTTCATCCATTCACCGTCTACATATGTCTGGATGGCGTCGTTCTCGAAGTCAAACTCCAGGCCGGCCACCTTCTCGCAGACCATATCCATGTGGCTCTGCACCACGGTGGTTTCCAAATCTTCATAGCCTGGTGTGGCCGGTTTGCGGATGAGCACGTTGCCTGTTTCGTCCTGCAAGGTTTCCAGGCCCAGCTTTTGGCCGAAATCCATCAGGAACGCCATCATTTTCTCTTCCTTGTTCGACGGACGGGGTATCTTGTTCACTTCCGCGAAGCAGTCGAACACAATTTTAGGTTCCAGTTGTATCTTTTCCATTTTTCTGCGATATTTGTTGATGTTTGATACAAAGTTATGCAAAATATGCCAACCAAAACACGTTCTATCACTAAAAAAGAATAAATTCCATGTATTTTCCGCCAATTCTTCCGCTCCCAATCGTTGAAAAGGTCTATCTTTGCACAAAATAACTGAAAAGCGTCAGGTTCATGCTTCACATCCTGCTGCTCACCCTCGGCCTTGTGGCCCTGGCCGTCGTGTTGTTCTGAGTGCCCCTTTTCTTCGGCAAGCGCTTTGTCAACCATCACGTCGACGGCAGCCGTGCCATGCAGCAGCGTGGCATCCACTGCGCCCGCCGTCAGGACAGCGAGCAGCGGCGGCGACAGGGATTCGTCATCGAGGAGCACAGCACCGAACACACAAACGGGAAATAACTTAAAACATATTATTAATGTATATGAAACACATCTTCCTCATGGCCGCAGCACTCGCCATGCTTGCCAGTTGCGGCAAACAGCAGAACCAACCCGCGCCGACACCGCAGGCTCCGCAGGAGAAACCGCTCAAGATAGCCTACGTCGACGCCGATTCCGTCAACGAACACTACCAGTTCTGCAAAGACTACAAGGAAATTCTCGAAAAGAAGTCACAAAACGCCCAGAACACACTCAACCAGAAAGGCCTTGCGCTGCAAAAAGCCGTGGCCGAGTTCCAGAACAAGTTGCAGCAGGGAGAGCTTACCCGCGAACAGGCCGAAAGCCAGCAGACGTCGCTCCAGAAGCGCAACGAACAGTTGCAGCAGCTCGAGCAGAGCCTCACCACCGAGTTCGCCAAGGAGCAGGACAAGTTTAACGAAGCCCTCCACGACAGTGTGGACAACTTCCTCTCCGCCTACAACAAGACTCACGGCTACACCTATATCCTCAGCAAGATAGGCGACAACATCCTCTTCGCCGACAAGAGCCTCGACATCACCGACGACGTCATCAAGGGGCTCAACAAGCGCTACAAGCCCGCCAAGGACACCAAGAAAGAGGCCAAGCCTGCCGAGAAGAAAACTGAAACCAAGAAATAAATTCCTGTCACGGCACATTCAGCAGCGGCGCCCAGGTTGTGGGGGCACCGCTGCTGTTTTTATTTCGCGAATTTTGACATATCTATAATCCGGGCCCGGCTTCCGGGGTTAAGAAGCGGGACTTCGGGCCACAGAAGCGGCGTTTCAAAAGTTTGAAACGCCGCTTCTGTTTTTCCACGTCTGACGTCCGTTGGAAATCAGCCGTTTACAAAAAGCCCAAACTTAGGGTAAAAAATCTTGACAAAACGGCGGCAAGTAAGCCACCGGGGACAGACGAAAACAGACGGCGGCGCGGGCCGCAATCTCGAATTTTCGAAAAATTCTCAATTCCCAACTCTCCATTCTCAATTAATTATTGTACCTTTGCTTTCTGTCAGTAACAAAAACCAAAGACACTGTCATGAAAGAAATGATTACCATCCGTTGCATGAACGACGGGGGAAAACTCTACGAAGTGGAAGCGGGCAGCACGCTGAGCGAAATATGCCAGATAGTGAAACCGCAGTTGAAAGGCGAAGCCCTGGTGACACATGTGAACAACCGCGTGGTGGGCCTGCCGACCAGAATATACAACACTGTCGACGTGCGGTACCTCGACGTGACGCACCCCTCGGGCAAACGCACCTACATACGCTCCCTGTTCTTCGTGATGCGCCTGGCTCTAGAACACCTGTTTCCGGAAGTGGGCGAATTCGTCATGGAAGCCCCCGTGTCGGGCGGCTACTTCTGCGACCTGAAGCTGGACCACCGCGTGACCGACAACGACGTTGAGGCCATCAAAGCCGAGATGAGGAGCATCATTGACGCCGACCTGCCTTTCCTGCGCGTGAAGACTCCCACGGAAGACGCCATAAAGGTGTTTGAAAAGGAAGGCATGCTGAGCAAGGTGAAACTGCTCAACACTTACAAATCCCTTTACACAACCTACTTCACTCTCGACGGCTT